>DBAW01000001.1 GCA_002291855.1 Sphingomonas sp. UBA1000 | reverse complement strand
GCTGTTCGTCAATCTCTACAGCCCGGCAATGACCCTTGCCATATCGGGGCCGTGGAGAGGTTCGTAAAGCAGCCTCGCGCCCGCGACATGATCCAGCCCGACTGTCGCGGGTCTGACGTCAATGCCGGTGCGGGGCCTGATCGCCGATTTTGCCAACCTTGAGCGTGATCGAGATCGTGCCCGCGCGTTCAAAGGTCAGCGTGACCGGGACGGAGTCGCCCGCCACCAGCGGTGAATACAGGCCGGTGAACATCAGATGATGGCCACCGGGCGCCAATCTGGTGCGCTGATGCGCGGGCAGCCTGAGCGATGCGATCTTCTGCATTCTCACGATGCCGCCATTCTGCCGCGACCGGTGCAGCGTGAGCGCGTCCGCCCAGGGGCTGCTCGCGCCGATCAACCGGTCGTCGGCGCCTCCTTCCACCCTACAGCCCGGACTTCAACCCGATCGAGAAGGCGTTCTCGCGGCTCAAGGCCATGCTTCGAAAGGCTGGCGAAAGAACCGTCAGTGCCCTGTGGAACCTCATCGGCAGGCTGGTCAAAATCTTCCAGCCCAACGAATGCGCAAATTACTTCAAATCCTGCGGATACGAGCCAGAATGAAGGGAAACCGCTCTAGGCGGATCCACGAATGGCCGGTGTCTGCGTAACCGGATATTCCCAGTCGCGGCAGCGACCGGCAGGAACGTCCCAAACGCAGCCATCGTGACATCAGCCACTTCTAGATCGTCAACGCAGGCGCGTTGAAGACAACCAGGCTCCTTCGCAGCCGTCCGCAGACCTCCACGCCAAAACACCTTTCTCAGCGTGATCAGCAGAAATAGGGGATCAACCGTCGCAGAAGCTCTGTGCGCGACCCGATACCCAGCTTGGCATAGATGCTCTTGACCTGAGCGCGTACGGTATCCGGAGCGCTGCGCCGCGCCGAGGCGATTTCACGCGCCGTGGCGCCTTCCAGAAGGAAGGCAGCCACGTCCCGCTCGGCGGGAGTAAGGCCAAACGGCCGGAGTGCCTCATCCGGGTCGAAGAGCTTTGCGGTGCCGGGACGGAACTGGAGCGCGACGTGTTCCTTGTTCGAAGGAAGGCGCGCCGTGTCGATGATGAGGTGATCGGTGCCATCCGCGAGCGGCACGAAGATGCGAGCGCGATCGGGGCCCCCAATCGCGGTTATGCGCTCGAGTTCAGCGGTCATGTCAGGCCGGCGTGTCGCGACCCGGCCGCCTTCCAGCCTGAGGCTTGATCCCTTGTGCAGTTCGGCCTCGGCTGCCCGGTTCGCCCAGATCAGCCTCCGGGAGGGGCCGAGCAGGACGCGAGGACGGTGATCATTGTCGGCCCAGGTGAGAACCAGGTGCGCCACTGATTGAGCTGCAGGCTGATCGAGATGGTGCAATGCGTTTTCCATGATTCGCATAAACACCATGAGGCCGACAGATTCGGTCGCCCTCGAATTCACCGCATTAATTCAAGACCTGTCATGCCCGCTGCGAGTCGAAGCCTCTCGGTCATGACTCTGCGTAACTCTATAGGTTCTTCGATGACGAGGTCGCCAGCCCAGGAGAACAAATGTTCCGCCATTTCCCGCAGGCCGCCTGCTTCAAAACGGACGCGCAGACCTCCGTCAGACAGTGCTTCCATGGTCTGTGATCGGTGAAACCGCCATAGGCGCGCGCGTGCTGCCGCATGTGGCAAAATCCGTAGCGAAACAGCATGCTTATCATCTCGCCAGATTCCGAAACTTTCGGCCAACCATTCCTCAAGATCGAAGTTGTCCGGAGCACTGCCAAGTGTCTCGCTCAGGCGAACATCGGACATGCGATCAAAGCGGAACAGAACGGGATCAAACTCAGGCCGTCCTTCACGTGGCGGAAGCTTGCCGACAAGGTAAGTGAGCGGACCAAAAGCGACCCCATAGGGAATGACCCGGCGCCATTGGGGCTCTTCGCCTTCCTCGCGAACATAGCTGAACTCGACACAGGCACCCGCGAGAATCGCATGTTGAACGGTTGCGAGGACGGCCGGGTCAGAGACAGCGGTCGGTCCTGCGGCCACCATCATGCGGTGTGCCCGGGCCAGCAGCTCAAGGTCAGGCGCAAGCCGCAGCTTCTCGCGCTCGTCGAGTGCGCTTTTGATCTTGGCGATCAAGCTGAGGAGAAGGGGGCCGCGAGGCGACTGTTCGAACAGGCGGGCATCAACTTCCGCTTGAAGCGCTGCCAGTTCCTCCGGGGTGGGCCGGGTATAGACGCGCCGTAGCGACCCGAGGATGCGAAAGCGCTTTCGTCCGAAGTCCTGACGTTCCTCCAGGTCGAAGTGCAGCCCGATCACGTTGCGCATACGCTCCGCGGTGCGTCTGTTGACCGCAAGAGCGGCAGCCATGTCATCGAGGGTGAGTCCCTCCGATGTTTCGCTGAGCAGGTAGACGAGCGACAGTAGCCGATCGAGTTTGGCCATTCTTGTCATGGATGACAGTCTCGTTAGCGCGGCGCGAGGGTGATGGTCACGGCGCCAGGCGCGGTCAATCGAGCGAGATTTGAGGGGCCAGCCGCACTGATGAGCAGCCGACGCTCGCGTTCGCGGCCCGGGGGTTCGAGGAACGACACACTATTGCGCCCGCGATCATGCGCCTCTGCGCCATCAAATGTGATGCGTGCGGCACCACCGACCGCCTCGTCGAGGACCGGAGAGGTGAACTGGATGATATGCTCGGCATTGCAGCTATGACTGATGACCAAGGTGATCCGGTCAGAAAAGCTGGGCGATCCCTCAGCCCGAACGACACGCGCATTGCACCGGAGTGGGAGAGTGCCCGTCAGCGGGATCTGGACGCTGCGCTGGGCAGGGCGGGGAGGGCGGCTCGATGCGGTCGCGTCCTGCGCGAGAACCGCAGCGAGGAGGCTGGTGGCGAGCAGCAACATCAGTTTGGCTCCGCAGTTACGGTCAGGACATCGCGGTAGGTGCCAGCGGGCTTGGCGCCGGCTGGTGCAACGCTGATCTGCATCCGCAGATTTTCGCGTCCTGCCCCGCCGGGCAGCTGCCGGCGCAGGTCGGCCGGCCCGGTCCTCAGATCGATCGGGCTGCCATCCAGAAGAAGACGGTAGGGGATGGCGCCTGCGTCGCCGGCAATTGCCACATGCTGAAGCGTGCCATTGTTCTGTGAGGCAACCGAGAGCCGCACTCCCGAGGTCGCCCGGATCTGAAGCGTCGCATTGGCCTCTGCGCCGTCGGAGAGTTCGCCCAGGAAGATCATGCTGCGGCCAAAGCGGCCATTGGCGGCAGTGATGGCGCCGTCGAGCAGAATCCGCACGCTGGCTGGCACAACAAGGCGAGCGGTGAAGCTCGCATCGATGCCGAGCGAGACCGGGGTGCCACCGCTTGCATCAAATGCGCGGAGGGAAAGCAGGTCAGTGTATTGCCCCGCCGGAATCAACACGCCCGGTGGGAACTCGAAGCGCAATCGAACGAGTGTGTCGCGGTTGCCACCCTGGATCTGCCCGGGGATGACAACCGGGCTGCCAAGGTCGTTCTGCAGCAGCTGGGACCCGAGCCGGAGTTCATAGCGGACCGGGTTTCCGCTACCCCGCATTTCCCGGTAGACCCCTGGCATCATGCTCTGGGCCGACAGCGCGAGATTGCACGGTGTTGCAGACCGCTGACGCACGATCAGATCAATATCGAGGGTCTCGCGCAGTTCGTCGAACGGGTCAAAGTTCAGAACGGCATTGCCAGGCGCGGCGATGGACACGCCTTCGCATGCGGCGCTTGCGACGCCGGGTGATGCCAATGCCTGCGCGGCGACAAAGGCAAGCGCGCCTCTTCGGATTGCCAGTCTCATTTTGCTCCTCCGCGATTTGCAACGACCGCCCCAAGATCGACCAGGCCGATCCCGTCGGCGTCGACCTCGATCTGGATCCGATACGCATTGCCGGTTCCGAGGACGGCCTCGTAGCGCCCGGGGCGAACCCCCTCGATCGTGAAGCGCCCGGCACGGTCTGTGAAGAAAGTCACTGGCTCTGCCTTGGCATCGCGCGCATCGAGCGAGGTCAGCCGTCCGACCTGCAGCCCGATGGGTGCCCCACCGGCATCGAGCAGGCGACCGATCACGATGCGGGACGATGCGGAGCCGACCGTGATGGAATAGCCGGTGGCAGCGCCAGGGAAGAGATCGTAGCGCACCTTGCCCGGATCATATCCGAGCGGGAGATCGTCGACATCGATGTTGAGGATCTGCGGCGAATAGAGCGCCCCGACCGGGGCCAGGGCCGGCCCGAATAGCCCAGACTGTGCCTGCGCCTTCCGGCGACCGAAGCCCTGACCGACCTTGATTGTCCGATCTTCAAGCGATGGATGGCCACCGATGATAGCAAAACTGGGTCCGACAGGCCTGCCAATGGCAACCCTGCGGCCATCAAACGCGAGCTGGGTGGCGACGGTGTATGTTGATCGCTGAAGGGTCGTGCCAGCCTGACCCGTCGTTCGAATGATGTCATGGCGACCGGCTGCCTGAAACCTGTTGGCGTTGAACCGGGCGCCCCCCGACCCGGACCAGCGACGGTCGGTACGTTCGAGCTGGACGTCGAGCCCATATTCGCCGACTTCGGGCGCTTCGAAGCGCGTGTACTGGAGCTGGGCTGCATTTTGCTGCGTGTCGAATGTAGCGCGGACGGTCGATCGATCGGTCAAAGTACGCAGGAGCGTGATCACAAACCGGGTGTCGCGGCCGAGGCCTGAGACGCGCGAGGTCTCGAGCGCGGCGGTGATGTTCATGCGGCCCATGACAGCGCTTGCGGTGGCACCGACGCGAAACTCGTCTGCCCTTCGGTCCCGCCGGACAAGATAGGCTCCGTTCAAGCCGACAAAGACCCCGCCCGGCAGCAGCGCCGACAAGGCGGCGCGCGCCTCGCGCGAATAGATATTGGCGATGCGTCCAAGCCCTGCGGGCCCGACCAGCCGGAAGTCGCTGCTGATGAGCCGCACTTCGGCATTGGCACGCAGATTGCGGATGGCGCCGAGATTGAGCACGTTCAGGTCATAGGCGAGAAGTGCCTGCGCGCCGCGACCCGCGTCCTGGTTGGATGAAAGGGCGACATTGGCGATGAAACTGCCGATCGGGCTTGCCCAGCCGCCTTCCACCCCGGTGAGCCACCCGAAGCGGTTTGCCTGGGCGTTGATGCCGAGGGTCAGTGACTCAGAAAGGCCGCGGCGGAAAAAGCCGGATGCGAGCGGTTGGCCATCGCCATACTGGATCGTGCCGCGCCGGTCGCGTTCCTGGGGAAGGCCGATCGAAAAGGCGAACTCGCTGAGGCCGGGACGCAGCAGGTTTGCGCTAAAGAACTGCGAGAACCGTGTCACCAGACGCTGATTGAAGTCGTCAAAGGCGTAAATCTCGACCTCATTCTGTCCGGTGAGGAAGGGGAAGTCGCCAATGTCATATTGCCCGGGTTCGAGTCGCATTTGCCGGATGCTGGCACCGTTGACCCGGATATCGACGAGCGTCGGCCGATCGATCTGGAAGCGGAATTGTCCGCCCGGACGAATGTTCCGGAACGGCTGAAGGTCAGCGTAGCTGCGCGCGACGGACAGACCCCCAATGATCGGGGAAGTC
Source organism: Sphingomonas sp. UBA1000 (assembly GCA_002291855.1). Classification (GTDB taxonomy): domain Bacteria; phylum Pseudomonadota; class Alphaproteobacteria; order Sphingomonadales; family Sphingomonadaceae; genus Sphingomonas_B. Next base: position 20,910 of record DBAW01000001.1, on the reverse strand, counting down.
TGGAACCCGGCATTTGCAACCGGCGTATCGCCGAGACTGAAGCGAACCGCCCGATCGACGTCATCATGGACCAGAACGGCATTGCCGCGGCGAATCCCGCCACCGGCCTCTCCGTCGCGTACGAACTCTGCAAACAGGGAAACGCCCGACAGACCGCCAACATTGGCCGCAAACTGTCCGAGCACGCCGACTGGGCGGGCAGCACTCCCTTGCGCCTGCCAGTCAAAGTTCTGTGAGCCGATGAGGGTGAGGGAGGCAGAGAGTTGGCTGGGCTCCAGATAATCGCCTGCCACTGCCCCTGCGGCGTCATCAATTGCGCGCAACGCTGTCGCACCCTGGCGATCAAGCGGGATATCGAGCGCCACACGCAGCCCGGCTGCATCAAACTGGGCAGGGATCCCGAGAGCTACAAGCTCGGATACCCCGATCCTGGGTTGGGTATCGGCTGCAGCCAAAAGCGCAGTGCGCAAAGGGGCTGTCAGGCGCGGGCCGAGGAGCTCAGCAAGCTGACGCCGATCGAGGCGAACACGATCACCATCGTCGAGTTCAGCGTCGATCTGGCCGAGTTCACGGCCTCCAAGATCGATAGGGATGCTGATCTCGAAGCGGGCTGCCTGATCGCGCCCAGCGGCTTGAAGCGCATGGGCATGGACCGGAACTGCGAGGCTTGGGGTCATCGCTGTGAGAGCCGAGACCCCGCTCATCATCAGGATCCGGGAGCAGCTGCGATGGCGTTGCGGGCTTGAGCCGGGTGCACCGTCGGCAGCGGAACCGCGCACGAAGACGGCCGGCAGAGAATGAGGGGGACACATTTTCTGGCGACCATTGCCATCGGGCCGGGTGCTACTCGACCACCCGCAAGGTCGGTTCGCCGACCACGTCCGGAATGATGAAGCTGCGGCGTGCGCCAGGTGGGAGGAGGGTTCGCTCAGCGATGCGGGCGAGCTCCTGACCGGTGATGCTCTTGGCTCCGAATGTAAGGTTCAGATCGTTCATGTAGATGAAGCGGGTACCGTCGTTCACGAGCGTGATCCGCACCCCCTTGCCCTCGGGCAGGGCGCGCTCGACACGCGGCGCGGGTGATGTTCCGGCTGGCGCAACATGGACTGACGCCCCGATCCGCAGGATGCGCTGCACCCCCGATGCGGCACCGCTGGTGACGTCGACCGGCACTTCGCCTGCATAGAGGGTGAAAGAGCGGGACTTAGCGGGCATGGGTCCTTGCCAGATCACCCGGATGGTCTGCCGCTTGCCCGGCTCGATGATCGCCTGGGCAGGGAAGATGCGGAAAAGCTCGTCTGCAGGCGTCTGCCGTTCGGTGCCGTCCTCATTGATCTCGCGTTCGACGATCTCGACGGAAATGGGCAGCGGGACTGTCCGGGGGTTGCTGACCACGATGGTGGCCCCGCGAACATCGCGCGGCAGTTCCATGATCGTGACGGTCGGCACGACGTCGAAGGCCGGTGCGACGACCGGTGCTGCGACAAGCGCAGCGAACAGCAATGACTTCGCCCAGACCTTCACGCTTGCTTCCCCTTGCCCCTGGTATCGAAGAGAGAGCTGGGGCCGGCAACATGCCGGCCCCAGCCGGTCGGTCAGTTGGGGGTGACCGTCGCGGTGATGGTGTCAGTGTAGGTGCCGGCAATGGTGGCAGCAGCCGGCAGACGAACGACCATCGAGCGGGTGAAGGTCGAACCAGCCGGCGCGCCCGCACCATAGGCCACCGAGCGCGGCGCGGTCAGCGCGGCGAGCGGGATATTCGCCGACGGGATGCCGAATTCATAGGCGAGGGTGTTGTTGCCCGACTTCAGCACGCCGTTGTTGGCCGAGGTGAAGGTGACGTTGTTGGCACCGTCATAGTTGCAGCTGGTGCTGAGCGACTCGGCGCCCTGGACACCGGTCGAGGTCAGGTCGAGCGCATCGAACGGGCCGTTGAGGAAGGCCGAGATCGAGCACGACTTGGCGAGCGTGCCCGAGAGCGGGATGCTGACGCTGTTGCTCTGGGCCGAGGCCGAACCGGTCGCGAGGGCGGCCACAGCGGCCGCAATCAGAAGCTTCTTCATGATGTTCCATCCCCAAATATATCGAGGTGAGTGGGCATCCGCGTGAGGCCGGGTCTCCATTCCAGCGCTCTCGCTGATCATCGACCCAATAACTGCAAAGCTGTTCGATTGGGCCGACGGGGGTTGGCTAATCGATTCGCCGGGATACTACATCACCAACATTGGGTATGGCGCGACGGGGCGCCCGCCGTCCTTCGGCTCCGTCTCGTTATATAACAGCCGGTTAGTGGGTTAATTCGGCATTTGCATATCGCTAATGGCTGATCGCCGTGCCGCGTTGGCACAGTGACAGGACGACGGCAGCGGACTTGGTCGACCTGGAATGTCTCCGCCCAACGCAACGCGTCGAAACAAGTAATACCCGCGCCCACGGTAGTCACCGCCCGGCTTCTGAGATTTCCGGGATCCGCTCGCAAAGCCCGCCTGATCAAAGGCCTACCAAGCGACAACGGTGGTAGCCGCTACGGGGGTGACCCCTGAATGGAAAAGCCCGGCCGAGGCCGGGCTATTTACCGTTTTCCGTTGACCTTGGAGCCTCCACCGCCAGGCACTCGATCAACGCGGCGCGGCCGCCATGCGGTGCAAAGACAACACGGCAATCCAACGCAGTATTCAAGACGAATGCCGGAGCTGATCCTGAGCAAATCGTTGCGAGTATGCAGATCGGCCCCAACACAGAAGCTTGAAGGCCCGGCAGAGTGAGGGAACCGGTATTCCCCTGACTCCCAATCATTGGATTTGCCTGATAGGCCTATCGAAATGTCGGCAATTCCGGCATTTGCGGACGGGTTCCATCCCCATTCGCGTCGGGCGAACGAACGTAGATTGCCGTCTCCACATGGGCGTCTGCGTTCGTTCGTCCGTTTGGTCTGCCGGCGGCGATCAGAAGCGATAGGCGTCCAGACGAGTCAACAGAGCCTCGCGGCTGCTGACGCCGATTTTCGCGTACAACGCCTTGATATGGCACCGCACGGTATCTCGGGATTTGCCAAGCTTGCTTGCGACCTCGACCGCAGTGAGGCCTTCGGTCAAAGCTTGGGCAATCTTGGTCTCCGTGCGGGTCAGGCCAAAGATTTCGTCGAGCGGCGCGAAAGCGCGGAGACGCGCTACGTCCATGCGCCGCAGCTCGAGGCACCAGCAGAACCGGGCATCATGATTGCTCGGCATTGCTTTGATCAGGAGTGGGATTTTGCGGCCGGGAATATGCGCCGGCACCACAACACCTTCGCTGCTTGCGCGTGCACTCAATCCTGAAATGCGGTCGGCACTTGCGGTATCGATGGGCAGCGGCTGCCCTTCCATGAGCAGCGCAGAGCCGGAGCGCGCGAAGAGACGGACGGCCGCCTCATTCGCGCAGAGCACCAGCAGACGCGCATCGGCGATCAGCCTGGGTGTAGGGTCAACGTCGAACCATTGCCTTGCAAAGTTGTCGTGCCTCTGGCGCGTGTCGATCTTGTGCGATTCCAACGGATCGCCGACCGCCTGGGAAACTGATGCAACTGTGGTCATCACCGGCTTGCCGTCGTCGCCGTCAGCCTTTGCGGAATGGCAACACACGACCACCCGCGACGCGCTTGGCGGGTACGAGGTCGAGGAGATATTCATCGACATGCTGTGCGCGATCGGGGCGGACGGGCCAGAGCCAGTTTCGACGCCGGCGACGGACGAACATCAGAGCAACGGTCATAACTTGATCTACCCCTCGATGCGGTGAGCACCGCCCTAGGGAGGGGAGGTAGTGATCCCCCAGATACCCGTCGATCACCCGCTTGGGTGAAACTGAACCCTACCCATTCCCTATGCCCCAAAATGAAGCACCGCTGCTTGTGAGCGAAGCGCATAACCAAATTCGATTACACCCAAAACGGATGTTTATTGATTCGGGATCGCGAGTGAATCGAAGGGTTTTTGCACAAGCGCGGGGCGAAAGTGGCAAGATTGATCGGCCGCGAAGTCCCATCAAACCAAATGCTGGCGCATCTGGACATCGCCTGCACCTCGGAGATCACCCGGCTGAGGTATGTTAGGCGGACCGCCGTGTCCGCTAAGCGGTCGGCGAACATGAGCAAAGAGCCAACCTCAGGATACACCCATGAAAGTGATGACATCCAGTCGCTCGTCAGGCTGGCCGGGTTAGCAGCGCATGCAAGGGACGGATGGCAGCCTGTCCTTGCCAAGCTGCGTCAGCGGGTGGGAGGTACGGGAGCAGCATTTGCGATCGCCGATTTGGTCACCGGGACCTTCCTGCATGCTGAGCTCGAGGGATTTGCAGCCACAGGTGACTCGATCTGGGCGCGCTACAATGACGAGCTTGCACGCAGCGACCGGCACGCCGCGTTTTTGCGCGATGTCCGGCATCTGACTATCTACACTGACGCCGACATTCGAAGCGTCGATAGCGGGGCGATGAAGGCCGTTGGCGCCTGGCTCTCGGCCCGCCTCGGTGTAGCGCATCAAGTGTCATGCCTCGTGCGCAGCGGTCAGCTTGGCGCCTCGTTTCAGATCCACCGTCCGGCGACGGACGGACCTTTTGGTCCGGCAGAAGCGGATGTTTTGCATCGGCAAATCGCTGCCATCGCTGACACGGTCATGATGTATCTGCGCCAGCTCGAGGAGACCCGGTTGGCATATATGGCAGGCCTGCTCGGTCAGAACGATGCCAGCCTGACCGTTGTGGATGCGCATGGCCGGCCGCTGTTCGCTCATGCTTCGGTGGTCGGGGCGCAGGCGTCGATGGCCGAAAGCCTTGGCCTTCGGTTCGGAGACGGCCGCAAGGCACGAATGTTCGAGCGATCGCTGGCGCTAGCGAGCCGCGGGATGCGGTCGCCACCGATTATCAGCGAGCAGACCGACGGGCAGATCACGCTGGTGCATGTTAAGCCGATCCGCGATCGTCGGATTTCAGTGCTGTTCAACCTTGCCCGGGCGGTTGTGTTTGTCCGGGAGTATCGCACGCAGGACAAACATATCGTGATGTCGTTGCGCGAGGTCTTTGGCCTGACCCAGCAGGAGTCGCGGGTCGCAGTGCTCTCAGGCAGTGGGATGAACGCGCGCGAGATTGCCCATGAAATGGGCATTTCCTACGAGACGGTCCGTTCGCACCTCAAAGCCGTGTTTGCGAAGATGGGCGTCAACCGACAGGCAGAGGTGTCGTTGATCATCGCCCGCATCGACGGCGAATGATCGAATAAGTGTAGCCAAGAACGAGGGGGACGGATGCCGATTTGCCTCTGTCCCCTTCAAGCTTAGACCATTGCAGCGGTTGGTCTGCTTAGCTGGCCGACTTTGCTCGTCCAACCTTTGCGGTGCGCTGAGCCGCGCGTGCTGCGCGTCCTTTGGAGCCGAGACCGATCTTGAGCGCCAGGTCACGGCGCTGCTTGGCGTAGTTTTCCGCCACCATCGGATAATCGGGCTTCAGCTTGAACCGCTCGCGATACTGCTCGGGAGTGAGGCCGTGACGGGATAGGTGCCGCTTCAGCGACTTGTACGGTTTGCCGTCAATAAGCGAGATGATGAAGTCTTTCGAAGCCAGGGACTTACGCGCCGACACTGCGGGCTCGACGCCCTGTTCGGCGACGGTGTTTTCAGGCGCCTCCGGGGCGGCCGACATGCCTGTGAGCGTCGCATGCATCTTGTTCAGGAAGGCCGGCACGTCCTCCGCACTTGCCCGGTTATTGGGGTTATTCAACCACGCAATCGTAAGCTCGGTCGCCAGTTCGATAACGCTCGGCGACAAATCAGTGTTGGTCATATTCCCTCCATAATGGATGAGATCTGTCGCACGTTGTCATGAGCGTCAATATCGGAATAACCTAAATGGGTGATATCACGGCTCACTGGATAGATGTGGGGCCGTCTTTCCGGGTCATGACGAAGGCGCCACGTCTTGGTTGGCTTGGACGAACGGGTTCGGGTGAAATGACGCGGCAACGGGACCAAAGAGGAGCAGCGGTCACAGATTGACAGCGGACTGAGTTGCGCGCTCGGAGATACGCCAAGACTAAGGAGCTTACCGGCTGGGGAGAAGCATGGCAGCAAGTGCGCCCAAGGCAGCGGATTGGCCCCGGCTAAAGCACTCACCACGGGCCCATATTTAACATAACATATATTATCGGGCTTTTTGGCGGATTTGCGTTGATCAAACGATCAAAACACCTCGCGACCTTCCGCAATGTTCAGCAATTCCGAAAACACAAACGTCGCAGGGGGCCGCCCTGAGGCGGGAACCAGTTCGCGTAGCAAGCCGTTGTCGCGTAGATCTCGGATAATCTTGCGAGCAGTCGCTGGCGGGATCTGGGCCGAAGCGATGAAGTCCGGTGTCTTAAATATCGGGCGCTGGAAGATCCAGTCGAGGGCTCGCACCGCATATTGCGAGTGAGTGATCTCGACGACCAAATCACGCTTGTCCTGATGAAGCGCCAGAATCGTCTGAGCCTTTTGGGTGTTGGCCTCAGCCTGAGCAATGATGCCGCGCAGGACGAAGGCCACCCATCCGCTCCAATCGTCGTCGCGTGAAACAGCCAGCATTCGGTCGTAATATTCGTCCCGATTGGCTTCGAGGTATTCCGACAGGTAGAAATTGGGCCGCGACAACAGGCCATGGGCATAAAGGAACACCGGGATGATCAGTCTCCCGATCCGTCCGTTACTATCAAGAAAGGGGTGGATCGATTCAAACTCGGTATGAACGATCGCCAGTTGCACCAGCCTATCCGGCGCATCGGCATGAATATAGGCTTCCCAGCTTGCCATTGCGTTCTCGATACGGTCCCTGCCGAGCCCGCCCCCAAGAGCAATGTCGGCGGCCTCGAACTCGCTCTCGCGCAGCACCGATGCGCTCGCGAGATGATCCGTGAGCAGTTTGCGACGGCGGCGGCTCATCTCCACCGGAAGTCAGAGAACGGCAGCGAAGGGTTGCAGCTCGGCCGCTGTCGCGATGAGCCCCTGCCGAGTGAGCGTGTCGAGATAATCCTCAACCGAGTAGCATGGGTTTCTGAGCCGTGCCGGGACCTTCTGAACGGCGGTGCAGAAGAGGCCGGGCGCAAGGCTCATCTGGTTGCAAAGAAAAGTGTCCGGATGCTGCACCTCAATGCCGAACGGAGCGAGCGCGGCGTCGGGAAAATCCTTGAGGTTCTAGGTGACGATCACGTCGCAGCGGCCGGTGATGGCTGCAGCGAGGACGTGGCGGTCGCCCGGATCGGGCAAGGTAAGGGTAGGGATAAGTGCCTCATAGCCGAGGACCAGCGCATCGCGGGTATGGCGGTCCATGAGGTCGCGCGTGCGTTCGAGTGATGCACGGTCGCGATGCGGCTGTTCACGCAGCAAAGCCTCGATCCATTCGCGATGAATGTCGGCGCTCCAGCGCGCCTTGAACAGGTCGGTCACGGCAAGCTGCAACAACAGGTCCCGCATTGGCGCGGGGTAGAGGACGTTCGCATCAAGCAGGGCCGTGTAACGGCTCACGGGCGACTATAACCCATGTCCTGTTCCTGGGCTTCGGCGGCAAGCTGGTCGAGCACCGTCTCTCGATCGCTGTCGAGCCTGGCCTTATAGGCCATGACGTCCTCCATACGAATGCGCCGATGCTTGCCGACCTTGCGGTGGGGGATCTGGCCTTCATCAAGCAGCCGAACCAGGAAGGGCCGCGACACATTCAGAATCTCGGCTGCCTGCACAGTGGTCAGCTCGGCGTTCTCGGGAATGAGTGTGACGCCCCGCCCGGCGGCCATGGCCTCCAGAATATCCATCAGCAGTTCGACCGCGCCGGTCGGAAGCTCAAGCGGTTCATCGTGGCCAGCGTCGCGGACGCGCAGTGTCAGCGGCCGCTTGCGGTGTGCAAATCGGGACAGAAGCTGCCCAGAAGCGCGCGCGATGGCTGCATCCTGCGCAGAGGGCGGCATCTGGCGGTGGGCGAGCATGGTCATGGGAACCTCCTAGTTCTCTCGAGCCATAAGTGCATTATCTGCTTTAAACGCAATAAATGCATTTTGGCGGGGGCCTCACACGTGCTGACCTCAATACGCGCTCGCCAGCATGATCGTTAGTACCCGCTGGATCACGGCAGGATCGGCGGGGTCTTCGCTGCCGAAACGGCGCAGCTGGCCTGCTTGAACCGCAGAGCATTCCATCCTTAAGCTGGCGCGTGCGCTGCCACCTCCTGCTCCCGCTTCTCGCCCTCTCCGCGTGCCAGCCCGCCGCGCCGGCTCCGGAGATGATCGTCTGGGCATGGGAGCGGCCCGAGGACCTCCGCTTCCTGCCCGAGGGTGCCGAGATCGCCGTGCAGACCGGCTTCATCGATCTCGCCGGCGACAATTTCCTCGCACGTGGCCGGCGCTTCCCGCTGCGCACCGATCGACCGCCCACCACCGCGGTCGTCCACATCCAGATCGACGACCGCATGCCGCTGCGCTGGACGCCGGCGCTCCGCGCCCGTGTCGCTGCCGCCATCCTCCACTTTGCCCGTGTCGTCCCCGCGCGCCGCGTCCAGATCGACTTCGAGGTCCGCCAGTCGCAGCGCCAGGTGCTGATCGATGTGCTCCGCGACGTCCGCGCCGCCCTGCCCCGCAATGTCCTGCTGTCGATGACCGCGATTGCCAGCTGGTGCCAGGAGGATTGGCTGGGCGCGCTGCCGGTCGACGAGATCGTGCCGATGCTGTTCCGCATGGGACGCGGCGGTGCCGCGCTCCGCGCCCGGATCGAGGGCGGCGGCGACTGGGCCGAACCCGCCTGCCGCAACGCGCTCGCCGTGTCCGCCGACACCCCCATTGCCCGCGCGCCGCAGGGGCGTAGAGTCTATCTGTTCGCCCCCCAAAGCTGGACACCCTCCACCTTCGACGCGGTGCGGAAACGGGTGGAGCAATGGCGATGAAGCGCGGGTGGTGGTTGGCAGCGGCGGCATGTGTCGCGGGACTGGCGGGAAGCCAGGCGGCCGGCTCAGGCGATCCCGGGCCGATCCTCGACTATGTCACCAGCCATGCGCTGCACCCGATCGATCGCGCAGCCTTCGCAGCCGGCAATGTGGGCATCGTCAAACCCAGTGCGCCAGCGGCGGTGCGCTATCTCGACTGGCGGCTGCTCACAGGATTGGATGTCGACGCCGATGCCGCCCGGGCGCTCGCCACCCCTTGCTGCGGTGACTGGCAGGATCCGACCGGCGTCTGGCTTGAAGCACGGCGGCAAGTCCCGGGCCTCGAAGCCGATTATTACTGGGTGTCGACCGAGCGCCGAGGCCCGAACTACACCTCGATCCCTACCTGTTTTGGCGACGCCTTCACCACCGCCGCAGCGACGCTGAAGGCGCGGATCGCTGCACATGGCACCACTTCACCCTCGGTGCGCGCCTGGGTCAATGCGCAGGACCGCGTGTTCGAGGCGTGCAGCAAGGAGGGCGTGACCCTGCCGCCGCTCGATCCCGGCGCTCCGGCCTGGCTGCGCGCCGACCGGTTGTACCAGCAGGCGGCGCTCGCACTCTATGACGGCCGGCTTGCGGATGCCGAAGCCACCTTCGCCGCGATCGGTGGGGATCCGGCCTCGCCGTGGCAGAAGCTGGCGCTGTACCTTCAGGCACGCACCATCCAGCGCGCCGCACTCACCGCCCGCAACCCCGCCGCCTTTGCCCGTGCCCGTGCCGCGATCGCCACCCTCGCCGCTGCACCCGATGGCACCTATGGCAAAGGGGAAGTCATCCGGATGCAGCAGGTGCTCGACTATCACGAGCATCCCGCCTCGCTCCGCGACCGGCTCGATCGCGTGCTCAATGCGAAGACGCCTACCCCGGACATTGCGGTCCAGTTCAAGGACTATTGGAGCCTTTCGGCCAGGCAGCCCGACAGGCCAGAGGCGGCCGACTGGATCGCGACGCTGGACACGAGCGATCGAGAGGAAGGGTTCGCCCACGCCACCGATCGCTGGCAGACGACGCACCGCACCGCCTGGCTCGTTGCCGCGCTCGGCCTTGCCCGCCCGGACGATGCCGGCGTCCCGCCTCTCCTGAAGGCCGCTGACCGGGTTGCGGCGGACGACCCGGCCTGGCTCACCGCACGCTACCATCTGCTGCGCCTGCGCATCGGCCGCGTGCCCGATGCGACGCTCCGGCCCGAGGTCGACGCGCTGCTCGCACGGCGCGACCTCACACCGTCGGATCGCAACATCTTCCTGTCGATCCGCGCCCAGCTGGCGACCAGCCTCGCCGATTTCTCTGCATACGCACTCCGCCAGCCCTATTGCAGAGGCGGGGCTGCAGATTGCGCCGCCGTTGCCGCCGAAGCGCAGCTGGGGCAGCGCGGGCAGGACTGGCTCGGCCTTGGCGACGATGCGCGGATGACGATCGACCGGCTGCCGCTCGCCGCGCGGCTGGCGCTCGGCCGCAGCGCCAGGTTGCCCGCCGAACTGCGGCTCGACCTCGCGCTCACCAACTATGTCCGCGCAGTGCTGCTGCGGCGAGATGCAGCGGTGAACGAGACCGCCCGGATGCTCGTCACGCTGCTGCCGCAGGTGAAGGCCGACTGGCAGCGGATCCTGCGCACTCCGCCCGGCCGGGCCAAGCGCTTCGCCGAGATCTTCGTGATGACCAAAATCCCCAGTCTGCGCACCGATCTGGCCGATTATGCCCGCCCCCATGGCAACGAGCCTTCGTTCGGCGGTTATTGGGACGATTGGTTCGTGCAGCTGCCGCGCGGCATGGCGCCGGCCACCTTCCCGGCCGCCAAGGCCTATTATCAGGGCAGGTGGTGGGACGGCGGGGACCGCGGTATGCAGGAAGACGCTGTCGACCTGACCTGCAACGGGCGCTGCGGCGAGGCCTTCCCTGCCCGCCCCGCCCCTTTCGTCAAGCCGCTGCACGCCGCGGCGCGCAGCGAACGTAGCGCGTTCCGGCGCGCTGCCGATCTCGATCGCGGCAAGACCGGCGGGACGACGCTGTGGGAAGAGGCGCTGGCCTATGTCGCCGCGCACCCACGCGATCCGCGCGCCGGCGAAGCGCTGTATCGGCTCAACCGGGTGGGACGCTGGGGCAACAACCACAACCAGCTGAGCAAGCGCGCTTTCCGGCTGCTCCACGCCCGCTATCCGGACACTGTCTGGGCGAAGCGCTCACCCTATTACTACAACTGAGTCGACCGGGCGCGGGCCGACTTTGGCAAAGAGGCTCGGGCTAACACTCCCATTTGTAACCAGTCTGAAGGAAGAGGGAGGCTTGCCGCCACGTCGCTTCGGTGCGCAAAGACCGGCTGCCCGGTGGAGAGGAATGCTGTGAAGATCAGTCGGAGGGTTCACCATGCTGCCAGCAGGTTGCACAAATGGCTGGCGCTGATCATCGGGTTTCAGCTGCTGCTGTGGTTTGCCAGCGGCGCGCTGATGGCGTGGCTGCCGATCGGCGAGGTGCGCGGCGAACATCTGGTTGACCGGGCGCGGGCCGAACCCCTGACGGCGGAGCTGGCGCGGGTCGATCCGGCCATGCTCGCCCGGATCGCTGGCGATGGCACGGAGATGATCACGTTGCGCCGGGTCGATGGCCGTCTGATGGCCGAGGCCGGCAAAGGCGATACCGCCCGGCTGTTCGATCCGTTGAACGGTCAGCCGGTCGGTCTGCTTGACGACGCGGCGGCGCGGCGGATCGCCAATGCAGCCTGGACGCGGCGTCCCCCGTCGATCGCCGAGACCCGGCTGGTGCGCGCACGGAGCACTGAATATCGGGCGCAGCTGCCGGCATGGCGGATCGCCTATGCCGATGCCGAAAACACCGCCGTCTATATCGGCGCGCTGACCGGCCGGATCACCGCAGTCCGCACCGGCACCTGGCGTCTCTATGATTTCTTCTGGGGCCTCCATATCATGGACTGGGCCGAGCATGCGGATTTCAACACCCCATGGCTGGTCGGCTTCGCGCTTGGTGGGCTGGTGATCGGTTTGAGCGGCACCCTGTTGCTGCTGGCGCGATGGCCGCTGAGGCGCAGACGCGCCAGCCTCTAGGAGGCTCCCTCTGACAAAATGTCTCATCGTCAACCAGTCGGTCGGCAGGCATGGTGGGTCCGAAAGGACACGGAATGGTCGACCTTATCGATGCCTGGGTCTGTCACGGCCAGCAGCCATGCGGTGCTGCACGAACCGGCAGAATCGATAAATGCAGCCGGCAGGTACTCCCCGGCGCAGGAACGCGCGCGCCATCTCGTTTCGGATGACAGGGAACGGGAAAAGGGGTATCGGCGCGGCCATGTTCACCGCCATGCGCCATGAACGAGGGCTGCGCGCGCTGTTTGCCGTGCTCCTCGTTTGCGTTCTGGCGCTGCGCATGGTCGTCCCGACCGGCTTCATGCCCACGCGGACGGCGGACGGCATTGTCGTCACCATCTGCAACGGGCTGGGCGAAAGCCAGACCGTGCTGGTCGACCTGCAACGGTCCGATGACCAGGATCATTCCGGCCACGAACAGGCCGAGCACAAGCCGTGCGTGTTTGCATCGGCATCGCTGCCGGCAATCGCCGGCGCGCAACCCGCGCCACTTGCCAAGCCGGCATTGCTGCTGCGCGAATTCGCGCTGCCGCCGCCGGTCGACGCCGCGCCTGCCACTGCCGATTTTCTGACGCCGCCGCTGCGCGGCCCGCCTGCTCTGGCCTGATCGCCGGAGCCACCTGACCGGACGCGATCCCCAAGGATTGCGCGTCGCTGTTCCCACTCCGGCCGATGCCGCGCCTGCATGGCGCGCCCTTTTCCCTGCCGGAGTTTCACATGACCAAGACCTGCCTGCTGGCGTCCGTCGCCGCATTCGGCCTGCCCGCCATTGCCCCCGCCATTGCCCACGCCCAGGATGCGCAGCCCGAACGCTGGACGCCCGCCGATATCATCGTCACCGGCGAGCGCCAGAGTTACCGGGCCGACGAGGCCAGCGTCACCCGCACGCCCGTGCCGCTGATCGAGACGCCGCAGTCGATCCAGGTGCTCACCCGCGCCTTCATCCGCGACCAGGAACTGAACACGCTGGACGAAGCGCTGCGCAACGTCTCCGGCGTCGTCCCCACGCTGCCGTCCGAAGCGGTGCTGGCCAATCCGATCGTGCGCGGGTTCGAGGCGGAGATCTTCACCGACGGCCTGATCGGCTATGGCGACACCGCCGTCATCGACCCGGCTTCGCTGTGGAACGCGGAACGGGTCGAAGTTGCCAAGGGCCCGACATCGACCCTGTTCGGCGGCGGCACCGGCGCCCCGCTGGGCGGCCTGATCAACATCGTGTCGAAAACTGCCAACCAGACCCGCGCCTTCGGCTTCCGAGTCCGCGCGGGCAGCTTCGACGAATATTCGGCAGCGGTCGATGCCAATGTGCCGCTGTCGCCGACGCTTGCCATCCGGCTTGTCGGCGAAGCGCAGACCAATGGCGATTACATCGACGAAGTTGAGGTCGACCGCACGCTGATCGCCCCGTCGATCCGCTTTGCGCCGTCCGATGCGACCGAGATCGTCGCGCGGCTCACGCACACGCGGGTCGAACAGCTCGAATATGCCGGTCTTCCGGTCCAGTTCCGCGATGATCCCCGTGTCGATCGCAACCGGTTTACCGGGGCGGTCGATGCACCGCGCACGACCATCGACAATCTGACCTATCAGGTCGAGCTGAAGCAGCGTCTGAGCGACAGTCTCACGCTCAATGCCCGGCTGCGGCGCTATGAAAGTGCCTTCGACGAGCGCGCGACGACGCCGTTCTTCGGCTTTTTCCCGTGCGGGGCGGCCTCGCTCCTGAACGAAACGTCATGCCCGCAGGTCAGCGCGCGGCTCCCCGCCGATGTCGGCGAATGGACCGGCGATCTGTCGCTGACCGGCGAGTTCAGCACGGGTGCGGTCAAGCATGTCGTGCTCGCGGGCGTCCAGGCCGACCGCACCGATTATGATGCGGCGATCGGGTTCACCATCTTCACGCCCTTCCCGTTCGACTATGCGGGTCCGGCGCGCGTGACCGGGTTCACCGAACCCACGCTCAACCAGTTCATCACCAACCGCTACAAGACCAACGCCGCCTATCTGCAGGATCAGGTGACGATCGGTCCGGTCCATCTGCTCGGCTCGATCCGCTACAGCGAGCTGCGGCTGGAGGAAGTCGCGGGGGGTGCCGGCACCAACCGCACCTATCGCGAATGGGATCCGCGCATCGGGGCGACCCTCGATCTGGCCGAGGGCGTTTCGCTGTTCGCAGGCTATGCGACCGGCTCGCGCCTCGCGATCTTCTTCACCGGTGCCGAACCGCCGGTGCCCGAGCGCTCCGAAAGCTTTGAAGGCGGCATCAAGTTCGGGCTGGCGCGCCTCGGGCTGTCGGGAACCATCGCCGCCTATCGCATCGACCGCAACAACGTCCCCACGCCGGATCCGAACACGTTCGGCAGCTCGGTTCAGGTCGGCAGGCAGCGCAGCGAGGGGATCGAGGCCGATCTGATCTTCGAACCGACTCCGGCCTTCTCGCTGCTGGCGAGCTATGCCTATACCGATGCCCGGGTGGTCGAGGACAATGCGATCCCGGCCGGCAGCCGCCTCCCGCGCGTTCCCGAACATAGCGGCCGGCTGGCCGCGCGCTACCGCGTTCGGGATGGCGGGCTGAAGGGGCTTGAGCTGGGCGCGGGCGTCACTGCCAACTCGGGCGCGGTGATGACGCTGCCCAACGGAGCCAAGACGGACGGCTATGCCGTCGTCGATGCGCTGGCGAGCTACCGGATCGGGCGCGCCCGGATCGGCCTGCGCATCGATAACCTGCTCAACACCGATTACTTCATCCCCTACCAATATCTCGCGCAGGATGTGGTGCGCCCGGGCAATCCGCGCTCGGCCTTTGTCACGCTGGGGTTCGACCTGTGATCGCCCGCGATCCCCGCGGACCGGCCGCAGCCGCCCTCGATGCCGCCATTGATCGTCGCGCCGCCCTGATGGCGGCGCTGTTCGGGGCGCTCGCCGCCGGCACGGCCAGCGCGCAGGACAAGCCAGCGGCCGACGCCCAGGCCGGGCACGACATGGGCGGGATGCCGCCGGGCTGGATCAAGGCCGACCAGATCGCCATGCTCTGCTATCCGGGCATGACCATTCTTGATCTGATCGGCCCGCAATACATGTTCGCGGCGCTGATGGGCGCGACCGTCCATCTGGTCGGCAAGACGCGCGATCCGATGACCAGCGATACCGGGGTCACGATCGTCCCGACCGCGACCTTCGACCAATGCCCCAGGGATCTGACCGTCCTGTTCGTCCCGGGCGGCACGACGGGCACGCTGGCGGCGATCGGGGACGAGGAAACGCGCAACTTCATCGCGGACCGCGGCGCGCGGGCGCAATATGTTACATCGGTGTGCACAGGGGCGCTGGTGCTCGGCGCGGCGGGCCTGCTGAAAGGGTATCGGGCGACGACGCACTGGGCGGCGCTGGAGACTCTGGCCGATTGCGGCGCAACCCCTGTTGCCGAGCGCGTGGTGCGCGACCGCAACCGGATCACCGGTGCAGGCGTCACCGCCGGTCTCGATTTCGGCCTCAGCATGGTCGCGGAGCTGCGCGACGCGACCTATGCGCAGGGGGTTCAGCTTGGCTGCGAATATGATCCGCAGCCGCCGTTCAACGCCGGCTCGACCAGGACCGCACCGGCCGATGTCCGGGCGATCATGGCCTCGATGTATGCCAGCTTCCCCGGCCGGGTCCGCGAGGCGTTCAAGGCAGCGGGAGCGGGTCGATGAACAGCCGCCAATCGGGCTTTATCGGCTGGCTGCGCCAGGCCCGGCGGTCGGCATGGCTGCTGGTCGGGCTGTGCATGCTCTATCGGGGCGGCGAGGCCGTCATCAACGACACGATGGTCCCGGTCGTGGACAGTGCGGCAATCGCGCAGGTGCAGCAATGAGCGCCCGGATGTCTTCAGCGGGCGCCCGGGTCAGTCCCTGGTGCCCCGAACAGATGGCGGACTGCGCGGTCAGGATGGTCGCCCCCAGGTCCACCATGCCGATCCCGAACAGCTATATCCTGGCCGGCGTCGGGGTGGTCGCAGCCCTGCTGTCCGTCCGCTTCGTGATGCTCGGAGCGTGGCCGGTGCTTGTCTTTGCCCTGCTCGACATTGGCGCTTTGGCGGTGGCGTTTTACGTCTTCAGCCGCCGGCCGGTGCCCGAGGAGCAGATCTCGCTGATCGGGGACCAGGTCGTGATCTTGCGCAGCGATGGGCAGGGGAAAGCCCATCGGCTTGCCCTGCCCGCGTTCTGGACGCGGCTTGAGGTGACCAGCCATTCCGAGGTGCAGTGCGATCTCCACCTCGTCTTTCGTCAGGGGCGGCATCCCATCGGCAGCTGCGTGTCCGCAGCCGAACGGCGGTCGCTGATCCCCAGGATCGAAGCCCTGCTCGCACGCGCACGCCGGCCCTGATCATGCCCCGGCGATCCACCGCTCATCCTGCCTGTCGAGGAAACATCATGCGCCTTATTGCTTCATTGCTCGCGGTTGGCGCAGTCACCAGTCCAGCCCCTGCCCAACCTGCCCAAATCACCCAAACTGCCAGCCCGGCAGTGCCGGTGGCGGCGCCGTTCACGCTGGCCCCGCTTCCCTATCCGGTGGATGCGCTCGAACCTGCGATCGATGCCCAGACCATGACCATCCATCACGGCAGGCATCATCAGGCCTATGTCGACAATCTGAACAAGGCGGTGGCGGCCGACCCGACGCTCAAAGGCCAGACGCTCGCGCAGCTGGTCGCCCGTGCCGGCACCCTGCCCGCCGCGGTGCGCAACAATGCCGGCGGACACTGGAACCACAGCTTCTTCTGGGCGACGATGGCACCGCCGGCCGAAGCCGGCCAGCCATCTCCCGAACTGGCCGACGCGATCACGGCGCGGTTCGGATCGCTCGATGCGTTCAAGGCGCAGTTCAAGGCGGCCGGCACCGCACGCTTCGGCTCAGGCTGGGTGTGGCTGATCGTCGGCACCGACGGCAAGCTGGCGATCACCTCGACCCCCAATCAGGACAATCCGCTGATGGACGCGGCTGAGGTCAAGGGCACGCCGATCCTCGGCAATGACGTGTGGGAACACGCCTATTATCTCAAATATCAGAACCGCCGCGCCGACTATCTCGATGGCTGGTGGCAGGTGGTCAACTGGCCCGAAGTGTCGCGGCGTTACGCAGCGGCACGGCGTTAGTCCTCCCCCCTTTCAGGCCTATCGACAACACGTCCTTCCTCTTCTGGAGAAGCGGTCATGCAGACCCTTTATGGTTTTGGCTTTGCAGCACTGGCGCTCAGCGCCGTTCCTGCCGCTGCTCAGACCCCATTGCAGCCGGTCGAGATCCGGTTCGATGCGCATGTCGGTGCTGAGGCCGCGCGCTGCGGTCAGGCCTATACCGGCATCGGCATCGCCAAGGCGGGGCTGCGGTTTCAGGACATCCGCGTCTATGTCTCGGCCGTGCGGCTGATCGCTGCCGACGGCAAGGAGGTCCCGGTGACGCTGACGCCGGACGATCAGTGGCAGAATGACCAGGTCACCCTGCTCGATTTCGAGGACGCGACCGGCAATTGCAATGGCAGCGCCGGCACCAACCGGGTCGTGCGCGGCACGGTTCCGCAGGGCCGCTATCGCGGCCTCGTGTTCGAGATCGGCGTGCCGCGCGCGATCAACCATCAGGACCCCACTTTGGCTGCGGCGCCGCTCAATGTCACGGGCATGACCTGGCCGTGGCGGATCGGCTACAAGTTCATCGGCATCGATCTGGAGACGACCGGCGGCAGCGGCGGCCCGAATGCGGCGACCGGGTTTTCGATCCATCTGGGCAGCACCGATTGCGGCGACGGCCCGCCAATGGCGCCCCCCCGGGTCGCCTGCGTCAACCCCAATCGCCCGGCCTATCGGCTGCCCCGCTTCGATCCGGCCAGGTCGGTCGTCGTGCTGGACATCGGGGCGCTGCTGGCCGGGACCGACATCACGGTGAACGCGCCCAAATCGGCTTCTGGCTGCATGGCCTTTCCCGGCGATGCCGACTGCGCGGCGATCTTCGACCGTCTGGGCCTCGCCTGGGCGGGCAAACCCTCGGCCGGCCAGCAATGGGTGCGGGCGGACTGACCATGCAGTTCGCATCCCGCCTCGCGCTGGCTGTGGCAGCGTTGATCCTGGCCTTCAGCGTCGTTCACGCGCAGCAGCGGACGGGCGGCCTCGACCCGATCGACGCGCTGGTCGCCAGCACCCATGATTTCGGCCTGCCCGGCTGGGCACCCAGGCCGATGGAGCCTGCCGCCAACCGGACCACGGCGGCCAGGATCGAACTCGGGCGGCACCTGTTCTATGACACGCGGCTGTCGCTGGACGGATCGATGGCCTGTGCGAGCTGCCATGAGCAGGCGCGTGCCTTTACCGATGGCCGGGCGACCTCTCCGGGCGTCACCGGGCAGCAGACGCCGCGCAACGCCATGTCGCTGGCCAATGTCGCCTATTTCCCGGTGCTGACCTGGGCCAACCCACTGATGAAGCATCTGGAACAGCAGGCGATTGTTCCCCTGATCGGGCAGGAACCGGTGGAACTCGGCCTTGCCGGCAGGGAAGCCGACATGGTCCGGCGGCTGGCCGCCGAGCCGATTTACCCGCGATTGTTCGCCAACGCATTCCCCGAAGCCGGCGGCGAGATATCACTGGCGACCGTGGTGCGGGCGCTGGCGGCGTTTCAGCGGTCTCTCATCTCGCTGCGTTCGCCCTATGACCGCTACCGGTATGAGGGCGATGTCGATGCGATTTCGGACAGCGCGATCCGCGGTGAGGCGTTGTTCTTCTCCGAACGGCTGGAATGCCATCACTGCCACAATGGCATCAACTTTGCCGATACCGTGCTGCATGAACGCAACAAGGCCGGCGAGATCGCCTTCCACAACACCGGCCTTTACAATCTGGATGGCAAGGGCGCGTATCCAGCACCGAACATCGGCATTGCCGAGATCACCGGCCGGCCCGAGGATATGGGCCGGTTTCGTGCGCCCAGCCTGCGCAATGTCGCGGTGACCGCGCCCTATATGCACGACGGATCGATCGCGACGCTCGATGAGGTGATCGATCATTATGCAGCGGGCGGGCGCACCATCGCAGCCGGGCCGCACGCCGGCATCGGTCGCGCCAATCCGCTCAAAAGCTCCTTCGTTCCGGGCTTTACCCTAACGCCCGGAGAGCGCGCGGATCTGCTCGCCTTTCTGACATCACTCACGGACCGGCAATTCCTGACCGACCCCCGCTTCTCGAATCCCTGGACGAACAACGAGGTGCGCAAATGAACCCCGGTTTCAGCATCACTGCCGCCATCGCAATGGCCATCGTGCCGGCAACGTCCGCACTGGCGCACACCGCCCTCAAAAGCGCCAGCCCCGCCAGCGGCAGCGTGCTCACCCAGTCGCCGCCCGTCCTGACCTTGACCTTTCTGCAGCCGACCCGGCTGACGTCGCTGATGCTGGTCACGGCGGCGGGCGAGCGGGCGCTGCCGTTCAAGCCCGGCGGCAGTGCGCGGACCTTCTCTGCCGCCAGGCCAGGTCTGGCGCGCGGCCGCAACGAAATCCGCTGGCGCGCCCTGTCGCAGGACGGCCATGTCGTTGAAGGCAGCATCATTCTCGTGCTGAGGGCACCAAAGCCCTGATGTTGGATATCCTCGCTGCCATCATAAGAGGCGTCAGCTATCTTGCCGTGCTTGGCGGCGCCGGGATTGTGATCGCGGCGGTGACCCTGCCCGGCGATGCGCGGTCACCTGCCCGCGCCATCGCGATGCTGGTGCGCGGCGCCGGCGGCCTCGCCATGCTGTGCGCGGCACTGACGGCCTGGCTCTTCGTCGCGCGGCTGGGCGGCATTGCCGACCCGGCCGCTCGTGACGCGGTGGCATGGTCGCCGGTCGGCGCGGCGCTGGCGCTCCAGTTTTTGGGCGGTGCCATGCTCGCGGCGCTGTCGGCCCCGGGCGCCATGCGTGTTGGCGCGATCGTGCAGCTGCTCAGTTTTGCCGTGGTCGGCCATTCGGCCACGCTCGGGCCGGTCAGTGCGCTGACTGTGCTCGTGCATGTCACGGCGGCGGCATGGTGGCTGGGCGGCCTTGTTCTGCTGCGCATGGCGGGCACGGGCCTGCCGCATGAGCGCCATGTCCTGCTGGTTGCCGGGTTCAGCCGCCAGGCGATCTGGGTGGTGGCGGCACTGCTGCTTGCCGCGACCCTCACCGCAGCCATGTTGCTCGACCGGACGGTCGATCTCGGCCGGACCTATGACAGGGGGCTGGCGCTCAAGGCGGCGCTCTCTTCATCGCTGCTCGCACTGGCCGGCATCAACCGGTTTGCGCTGCTCCCGCGGCTGGCCGCCGGCAGCCGGCCCGCGCGCTGGCTGGCGCGCACCATAGTCGCAGAGCTGCTGATCATCGCGGCGATCCTGGCAACGACTGCCTGGCTCACAGGTTTCCAGTCGCCCCACAAGACAGACCATGCCGCCAGCGCACCACCGCCCATCGAGGGCCCGGTGGCGATCATCGACGCCTGGGCACCCGCCTCGGTATCCGGTCTGGGGACGGGCGCGGGTTACCTGACGATCGTGAACAACCAGGACGCCGATGACCGGTTGATCGGCGCGAGCAGCCCCTGGGCGGACGCGCTCACGCTGCACCAGTCGCGGCAGAATGGCGGCATCGTGAGAATGCAGAAGATCGCATCGCTCAGGCTGCCCGCGCATCAGCGCACGATATTGGCGCCCGGTGGCCATCATCTGATGTTCACCGGCCTGTATTCACCGCTGGTGGCGGGCGACTCCGTCCCGGTCACGCTGACCTTTGCGCGCGCGGGCACGATCTCGATCATGCTCAAGGTTGGCAAAATCGGCGATCCGACCCCGCACCGGCATTGACGTCA
>DBAW01000241.1 GCA_002291855.1 Sphingomonas sp. UBA1000 | reverse complement strand
GTGCCGTTCTTCCCAGCGAACAGCCTGCTCAGTGGCTCCAGCCGAGCCGGTCGGGCAGCGGCACCGCGCGGCCGTGATCGGTGAGGGTCAGCCCGGCCCCGGCCGCGAACCGGCCGATGGCGGTGGCTGCGACCGGCGGATCGCGGCCGTCGGGCAGCGCGAACAGCAGCTCATAATCATCGCCCGCCGTCACCGCGCTGAGCGGATCGCCGCACAGCGGCACATGGTCGAGCGCGATGGTGACGCCCAGCCCGCTGGCCGCCGCCATGCGCGCGGCGTCGATCAGCAGGCCGTCCGACACATCCATCATCGCATGAACGACCGGCGCAAGCAGCCGTCCCTCGGCCAGCCGCGGCTGCGGGCGGCGATAGGCGGCAAGCTCCGGCCCGTCGCGGCCGCTGCGCGCCAGATCAAGGCCGATCCCCGCCGCGCCGATCTGCCCGGTCACCCATAGCCGGTCGCCCGGCTGCGCGCCGCTGCGCGACGGGGCGATGGGCGCGCGACCGATGGCGGTCAGCCCCAGGCTGCGCGCCCCGTGATGACGCACCGTGTCGCCGCCCAGAAGCGCCACCCCGAACGCGGCCAGCGCCTCGCCCAGCCCGGCCACAAACGCACGGTCCCACGCGCCGTCGCCCAGCGGATAGCCGATCAGGCAGCCAATCGGGGTCGCGCCCTTGGCCGCCAGATCGGACAGATTGACCGCCAGCAGCTTCCACGCGACATCGCCGGGGGGATCGCCGGGCAGGAAATGCACGCCCTCGACGATCATGTCATGGGTGAACACCAGATCGCCGAGCACCGCCGCATCGTCGGCCAGCCCTCTTGCGGCCGGATCGGTCGCCAGCCCGCGCAGCGCGGCGATGAAGCCGGCCTCGTCCAGATCCGGCCCCGCCGCGCTCAGCGGCGCACGTCCTTGGCGACCGCGTCGAGCAGGCCGTTGACGAACGCGGTTTCCTTGCGGTCGTAAAAGGCATGGGCGACGTCGACATATTCGCTGATGACCGAGCCGACCGGCACATCGGCGCGCGCGATCAGCTCATAGGTGCCGGCGCGCAGGATCTGGCGCATCGGCCGGTCGAGCCGGTCGAGGTTCCAGCCCTGCGCCAGCCGGGCGGCGATCAGCGTGTCGATTTCGGCCCGCCGCGCCGCGACGCCCTTCACCACATCGTCGAAAAAGCCGGTTTCGGCATCGGCATATTCATCGCCCTCGATGGTCGCGCCCAGCCGGTGCTGGTGAAACTCGGCCAGCAGCTGCGGCAGCGGGGTCTGTTCCATTTCCAGCTGATACAGCGCCTGCACGGCGGCCAGCCGGGCGGCGGAGCGGGAACGGGCTCTTTCGTTCTTGGTCATCTGTCCAGTCTCAATGCGACCGAGCGGCCATGGGCGGGCAGCCCCTCGGCATCGGCAAGCGCGACGGCCGCAGGGCCGAGCGCCGCGAGCGCACCGGGGGAGCAGCCGAGAAAGCTCGTCCGCTTCATGAAATCGAGCACCGACAGGCCCGAGGCGAATCGCGCCCGGCGCCCGGTCGGCAGCACATGGTTGGGGCCGCCCAGATAATCGCCAATCGCCTCGGGCGTGTGACGGCCGAGGAAGATCGAGCCGGCATGGCGGACGGCGGCGAACAGCGGCTCGGGATCGGCGACCGCCAGTTCCAGATGCTCGGCCGCCAGCCGGTCGATCAGCGGCACCGCCGCCAGCAGATCGGGCACGACGATGATCGCGCCATGGCGGTCCCAGCTTTCGCGCGCGGTCGCCGCGGTCGCGAGGGTCGGGATCTGCGCGTCGACCGCGGCGGCCACCCGGTCGGCAAAGCCGGCATCGTCGGTGATCAGGATCGACTGGCTGGTCGGGTCATGCTCGGCCTGGCTCAGCAGATCGGCGGCGATCCAGTCGGGATCGTTGCCGCTGTCGGCGACAACCAGAATCTCCGACGGCCCGGCGACCATGTCGATGCCGACCACGCCGTAAAGCTGGCGCTTGGCCTCGGCCACCCAGGCATTGCCGGGACCGACGATCACATCGACGGGCGCGATCCGCCCGGTGCCGTAAGCGAGCGCGGCCACGCCCTGCGCGCCGCCGACCCGCCAGATCTCCTCGATCCCGACCAGAGCGGCGGCGGCGAGCACCAGCGGATTGACGACGCCATCGGGCGTCGGCGTCACCATCGCCAGCCGCCCGACCCCGGCGACGCGCGCCGGCACCGCGTTCATCAGCAGCGAGCTGGGATAGGCCGCGCGCCCGCCCGGCACATACAGCCCGGCGGCATCGACCGGCCGCCAGCGCGCGCCGATCCGCACGCCCATCGCATCGACCTCGTCACGGTCGGCGGGGCGCTGCTTTTCATGATAGGCGGTGATGCGGGCATGCGCGAGTTCGAGCGCGCGGCGCAGCTCACGGTCCAGCCCGTCGAGCGCCGCCCGGCACTCGGCCGGATCGATCCGCCAGCCGCCGGCGTCCAGATCGTGCCGGTCGAACCGGGCGGTCAGATCGGCAAGCGCGGCATCGCCCTCGTCGCGCACCCGGGCGAGGATCGCGGCCACATCGCGCGACACATCATCGGCGCTTTCGCGGCGCGCGCCGACCAGCGCGTCGAACCGGGCGGCAAAATCGGGATCGGCAAGGGACAGGCGGATCATGCGGCGGCTTCCGATGGGCTGGCGGCGCGGCGCACCGCATCCACGATCGGGGCGATCGCGGCGGCGCGCATCTTGAACGCGGCCCGGTTAACGATCAGTCGGGCGCTGACCTCGGCAATCACCTCGACCTCGACCAGCCCGTTTTCCTTGAGCGTGCGGCCGGACGAGACCAGATCGACGATGCGGCTCGACAGGCCGAGCAGCGGCGCCAGCTCCATCGCGCCGCTGAGCTTCACGCATTCGGCCTGTACGCCGCGCGCCTCGAAATGGCGGCGGGTGAGCGCGGGATATTTGGTGGCGACGCGCACATGGCTCCACGCGCGCGGATCGTCGCCCGCGGCCATTTCGGCCGGCTCCGCCACCGACACCCGGCAATGGCCGATGCCCAGATCGACGGGCGCATAAAGTTCGGAATAGTCGAACTCCATCAGCACGTCGGAGCCGACAATGCCCAGCTGCGCCGCGCCATGCGCGACAAAGGTCGCGACATCAAAGGCGCGCACCCGCACCAGCGAGATATCCGGCCGGTTGGTCGCAAAGCGCAGCGCCCGGCTGTTCTTGTCGCCAAAGGCGGGTTCGGGAACGATGCCGGCGCGCGCGAGCAGCGGCAGCGCCTCGTCCAGAATCCGGCCCTTCGGCACGGCGATGATGATGGGATCGGCCATGGCCGCGCGGCTTTACGCGCAGGCGGACGCAAGGGCAACATGGCGGCGGTGCGGGGTGCGCGGCGTGTTTGTGGTGCGGCGCGCGCCGGCGTTATTGTTGAGCGCCTCCAAGCCGGGGTGACCTGTCGCCTGTCGCGGCGCCGGCCCGCTCCCCCACCCGGTCTCCCAGCGCCAGCATCATTTGGGAGGCCGGGTGGGGGAGCGGGCCGGTGCCGCCCGTGCG
>DBAW01000205.1 GCA_002291855.1 Sphingomonas sp. UBA1000 | reverse complement strand
CGGGGCGGCGGGGCCTGGCTCCTACCGCCTGCCCGCGCTTGGCCGGGTGGTGGCGGGCTTTGGCGAGACCGGGGCGGATGGCGCGCGGGCGCGCGGGCTTGAGCTGCTGCCCGAACCGGGGGCGCTGCTCGTCGCGCCGGCGGGCGGGCGGATTGCCTTTGCCGGGCCGTATCGCGGCTATGGCGAGGTGCTGATCATCGATCATGGCCGGGGCTGGATGAGCGTGCTGACCGGGCTGGCGCGGGCGACGGCGCGGGCCGGCGACACGGTCGATCAGGGCAGCCCGGTCGGCCGCGCGGGCACGACGCCGCTGCTGATCGAGCTGCGCCATCAGGGCCGCCCGGTCGGCGTGGCCGGGCTGATCCGGTGATCCGCTGATCTTTAATCCCTTGGCGAATACCTATATCGTTCCCGAACACCCTTGCCGAAAGTGCCGCGAATGTTCCGTCCCGTGTTGCGCGCCGCCGCCCTTGCCAGCGCCCTTGCCCTGGTTCCGATCGCGACCGCCGGCCTCGCCGCGGTCGAGCAGGACACCTATCGCGAGCTTGACCAGTTCATGAGCGTGTTCGAGCGGGTGCGCGGCGAATATGTCGACAAGGTCGATGACAAGACGCTGATCCGCGGCGCGATCAACGGCATGCTCGCCGCGCTCGATCCGCACAGCAGCTATCTCGACGCGACCGATTTCCAGTCGATGAAGGCGCAGACCGACGGCAATTATGGCGGGCTGGGCCTGACCGTGTCGATGGAAGACGGCGCGGTGAAGGTGATCGCGCCGAGCGAGGACACGCCCGCCGCGCGCGCAGGGCTGAAGGCCGGGGACTATATCACCCATATCAACGGCCAGCTGCTTTATGGCGGCACGCTGGACGAGGCGGTCGAGCAGATGCGCGGCAAGCCGGGCACGTCGATCAAGCTGACCATCGTCCGCCCGGGCCGCGACAAGCCGTTCGACGTATCGCTGGTGCGCGAGGTGATCGAGCTGAAGCCCGTGAAATGGGAGCTGAAGGGCGATGTCGGCATCATCAACATCAACAGCTTCTCCAAGAATACCGGCGCCGGGGTGCGCGCGGCGATCCTTGGCGTGCAGAAGGCGCTGGGGCGGCGGCCGGCCGGCTATGTGATCGATCTGCGCTCCAATCCGGGCGGGCTGCTCGATCAGGCGATCGAGGTGTCGGACGCGTTCCTCGAACGCGGCGAGATCGTGTCGCAGCGCGGGCGCGAGAAGAATGATGTCGAGCGCTATTATGCCAAGGCCGGCGACGATACCGGCGGCGCGCCGCTGATCGTGCTCGTCGATGCCGGATCGGCCTCGGCTGCCGAAATCGTGGCCGGCGCGCTGCAGGACCAGCACCGCGCGCTGGTGATGGGCGAACGCAGCTTCGGCAAGGGATCGGTGCAGACGCTGCTGCCGCTCAGCGCCGACAGCGCGCTGCGGCTGACGACCGCGCGCTATTACACGCCCTCGGGCAAGTCGGTGCAGGAAGGCGGCATCGAACCCGATATCGCCGTGCCGCAGCTGAGCGACCCCGATTACAAGACCCGGCCGCGCTTCCGCGAAGCCGATCTGCGCCGCCATCTGGTCAACGAGGCCAAGGTCGACCGGTCGGTGATCGAGGATGATGGCAAGGAAGATCCTCGCTTCAAGCTGACCGCCGAGGAGCTGAAGAAGCAGGGCGTCACCGACTTCCAGCTCGATTATGCGGTGCGCGCCATCGCCAGGCTGCGCCGCGAGGGCGGGGCACAGGTCGCGCTGGGCGGTGCCGCGACGGCCAAGCCGGCGGCACCGGCCGCCACCGCCAAGCCCGGTGCGCCCGGTGCATCCCGGCCGCGCTGAGCCATGATACAGCCCATGTTCATCGGTCAGGTGGCCTGAATGGCGACGATCACCGCACCGAGACTGCCCATCGTGACGTCGCTTGCCCAGGCCCGGCTGCTTGCCTTTGCCGCCCCGTCCGCACTGCTGGGCGGGGCGCTGGCGTCCGAATATCTGGGCGGGCTGTTCCCGTGCGAAATGTGCTATTGGCAGCGCTGGCCGCATGAAGTGGCGCTGGTGCTGGCGCTGTTCGCCTTTGTGCTGCCGGCGCGGCTCACCCGCCCGCTGGTGCTGCTGGCGGCGCTCGCCATCGCCATATCGGGCGCGATCGGCGTGTTTCATGCCGGCGTCGAATATGGCTGGTGGGAAGGCGTGACCAGCTGTGCGGCGAGCACTGCCACGGGCAACAGCGCGGAACTGCTCAAATCCATTCTTGCCGCGCCGATCATCCGGTGCGACCAGCCGCAATGGACGCTGTTCGGCGTATCGCTCGCCGGATTCAACGCCCTGTTTTCCTTTGCCGCGGCGACAGGCGTCGCGGCGCTTGCGATCAAAGGGAGTGGCGCGCGATGAGCTGGAAACCCGGTGACAGCGCGGTCGATACCGCGACGATGCTCAGGGTCAATCAGGCGGGCGAATATGGCGCGACGCGCATCTATGCCGGGCAGCTGGCGGTGATGGGCGACCGCTCGCCGGCCGCGCGCGCGATTGCCGGCATGGCCGCGCAGGAAGAACGCCATCGCCGCCGGTTCGACGCGATGATCGTCGAACGCGGCGTGCGCCCGACCCTGTTGCAGCCGCTGTGGAACGTCGCCGGCTTTGCACTGGGCGCGGTGACGGCGGCGATCGGCCCGGAAGCGGCGATGGCCTGCACCGCGGCGATCGAAACCGAAATCGACCGCCATTATCAGGAACAGCTCGACACGCTGGACGACCGCGACCCGGAACTGGCCGAGGCGATCCGCGATTTCCAGGCCGAGGAGGTCGAGCACCGCGAGGCGGCGCTGGCCGCCGGGGCGGAGCGTGCGCCCGCCTATCCGGTGATGTTCCATGCGATCCGGCTGGGCTGCCGCGCGGCGATCGCGCTGTCGAAGCGAATCTGAACATAAACACAGCCGGCGGCGGCGGTGCCGCCGCTGCCGAGGGAAGAGGACCCGCAATGACCACCAAGATCCGTTTCGCGCTGGCATTGGCGCTGACCGTGCCGGGGCTGCTGCCCATCGGCCCGGCGGCGGCGCAGCGCAACTCGAACGAGGCGGTGCTGGTGGTGTTCGGCAACGAGCCCTGCCCGCGCGACGTGATCTGCGTGCGCAAGCCGCAGGGCGAGAAATACCGCATCCCCGAAGAGCTGCGCCGGATCGAGCCGAGCCCGCAGAGCCAGAGCTGGGCCGAGCGCGCGCGCAACATGGAATATGTCGGGGCCGCCGGGATCAGCAGCTGCTCGCCGGTCGGCGCGGGCGGCTGGACCGGCTGCTATCAGCAGCTGCTGCGCCAGGCGCGCGAGGAACGCCGCGCGCGCGCTAATGGCGAGCTGGACGACCGCTGATCCGGCCACCGGCCATGATCTCCCCCGGACCGGGCGGCATGCGCCCGCGCGGATCGGCGCTGCTTTCAGCACTCATGCTCGCCGGGGCGGCAGCGACACCGGCGGCGGCGGACATGACCGATCCGCCCCCCGCGCTCGACCTGCGCGCGGGCGTGACGCTCGCCAGCGATTTCCGGCTGCGCGGCCTGTCGCTGTCGAACCGGCGGGCGAGCCTCGGCGCGACGCTCGACGCCGTGCATGTCTCGGGCCTGCATGCAGGGCTGCGCGCAGCGAGCCTCGCCGGCCCGGTGGCGCGCGGGGCCGATGCGCTGGTCGAGCTGGCCGCCGGCTACCGGACCATGGCCGGGCCGGTCGAACTCGATGTCGGGGCGCGTTATTTCGCCTTTACCGGCGCGGCGGGGGCGACCGACTTTGTCGAGCCCTATGCCGCGCTCGGCTATGATCTCGGCCCGGTCGGCCTGCGTGCGTCGGCCCATTATGCCCCGCGCCAGCGCGCGCTTGCCCCCGCCGGCGCGGGACGCGCCGGCCGGGCCGACAATCTCTATCTGCGCGCCGGGCTCGATATCGGCGTGCCGGGGACGCCGCTCAGCCTTGCCGCCCATATCGGGCGCGACACCGGCGGCGGGCAGCTGACGCTGGCGCGGCGCTACACCGAATGGGGGCTGGGCCTGCGTCACAGCCGGGGTCCGCTGACGCTCGCGCTTGATTATGCCGACAGCAGCGCCGGGCTGCGGCTGGCCAATGGCCGGCAGCCGGGCGGGGCCGGGCTGATCGCGCGCGCGACGCTCGACTTCTGACGCGGCGCGTTTCGGGTCAGGGCGCTGGGCAACGACTCGGCCTGCCGCATCCGCCCCCCGGCCCGCCGCCCTGTCCCAATCTGGTTCATCTGGGCTTCATCCACGCCGCCTAGCGCCGGGCGCGCAGGCGGATGTCCGCCCGCCGCCTTCCCGTGCCGGGGGCGTGTTGCTTGTCCGGGGACCTGAATGACCGTCATCACCGTCACTGACCGCGCGCAGCTCGATGCGGCGCTCGCCCGCGCCGGCGGCGGCGAAACGATCCTGCTCGCGCCCGGCAGCTATGGCACGCTGGCGATCAATGGCCGCAGCTTTGCCGCCGACATCACCATCGCTTCGGCCGATGCCGGCAATCCGGCGCGGCTGGACGGCGTGCATGTCAACGGATCGCGCAACATTCTGTTCCAGGGGCTGGATATCGGCCGCGCGCTCGCTCCCGGCGAGCCGGAATGGACCCAGCTGGCGACGGTGATCGGGGGGGAGAATATCCGCTTCGACCGGGTGTCGCTGCACGGCTCGCTTGACGGCAATGCCGCCAATGACGGCTGGGGCATCTATGTCACCGGCACGCGCGGCTTTGCGCTCACCGGGTCCAATGTGCAGGAACTGATGCGCGCATTCGTCATCGAACAGTCGAGCGACATCCGCATCGCCGGCAATCTGATCCACCGCATCCGCAGCGATGGCGGCGATTTCGCGGCGGTCGACGGGGTGGTCATCGAGAATAATCTCTACCGCGATTTCCAGCCGGGCGCGGGCGACCATCCCGACGCGATCCAGTTCTGGACGGCGGGCCAGACGCGCGGATCGAGCAACATCCTCATCCGCGACAATGTCGTGCTGCAGGGCAATGGCACCGGCACCCAGGGCATTTTCATCCGCGACGAACAGGGCCGGATGCCGCACAGCAATGTGCGGATCGAAAACAACCTGATCTATTCGTCCGACCAGTTCGAAGGCATTTCGGTCGAAGGCGCGATCGGCGTCGCGATCATCGGCAACACCGTCGTGTCGCCGACCAGCGATGCCAAAAGGCTGTGGATCCGGGTCGACCGGGTCGACGGGGCGCTGATCACCCGCAACGTCACCGACGATCTGCTGATCGGCACCGCGACCGGCCTGGCGCAGAATGATAATGCCGTGCTGCACGGGCTGGACGGGCAGGACCGGTTCCTGCCGCGCATCGATGCCGGGGCAGGTGCCGGCATTGCCGATCTGATCGTGCCCGGCATCGGCTATCAGCCCGGCCTGCTGCCTGTCGGACCGGGGGCGAACCCGTCCCCGATCCAGCCCCAGCCTGCGCCCCCGCCTGCCCCGCAGCCGGCACCGCCACCGGTGCCGCCGCAACAGGACATCCCGGAACCGGTCGAAAAGCCTGCACTCCCCCGGCCGCTGCTGCCTGCGCCCTGGCCCGAGGGCGACATGCCGGTGATCCGCGGCGGAATGGGCAATGACTGGCTGGCGGGCGGCGATGCTGCCGAACGGCTGACCGGTCTGACCGACAGTGACGCGCTGCTCGGCCGGGGCAGCATCGACCGGCTGGTGGGCGGCGGCGGCGCCGATGTCTTCGCGCTCGGCGACGCGCGCGGCCGCTTCTACGACGATGGCCAGAGCCGGCGCAGCGGGCGCGGCGATTATGGCCAGATCCTCGATTTCGCGGCCGGCGACCGGATCATGCTGGCGGGAGACGCCGGCGATTATGTGTTCCGCAAGGGCCGGGTCGGCGGCCTTGCGGGTCTTGAGATCCTGCACGACAGCAACGGCAACGGCCGGGCGGACAGCCGGGACGAGCTGATCGGCCATGTCGCCGGGGTGTTCGACCTGCCGCTGGACGCGTTCATCTTCGGCTGATGCGGGGCGGGGCCGTGCCCCGTCTCCCTCCCCGGCCCCGCTCCGCTCAGGCGGTGCGGGTCAGGCTCAGGAACACATCCTCCAGATCGGCCTCGCGCGTCGTCACATCGACGATGCCGAGGCCGGCGGCCTGAACGGCGGACAGCACCTGCCCGGCATTCACCTTGGCCTTGGAATAGGTGATTTCGAGCACGCGTTCGCCGCGCAGCGCGATCTTCTCGAAACAGTCGGCGGCCGGCGGCACGGCGAC
>DBAW01000204.1 GCA_002291855.1 Sphingomonas sp. UBA1000 | reverse complement strand
TCAAGTCATAAGCCATTGGCGCACAGGGCCTGCTGGTGCATCCTGCCGCCAAAAACTGGTGCTTGCCGGGGGGCAGGAAAAAGGGAGCCGTCGATGATCGGAGCTTGTTCAGTTCGGCGCGGGCCACGGCCCGTGATGATGCGTTTCGGAGGCGCGCTCGGCCTCGCCATGGGCCTGTTCGCCGGAACCGGCGCGCACGCCCAGGAGGTGTGCGTGACCAATCCCGCGCCCGGCACGCCGCCCACTGCCTTCAACTTCGATTCTTTGGCCTGTGGCAGCGGAGCGAGCGCCCAGAGCGGCGCAACGGCAATCGGGGTTGGCGCCACGGCAAACTGGTTTGCGGCGACGGCGATCGGCTATCAGGCCGAAGCCGTCGGCTCCAGCTCTACGAGCATCGGGCGCGGCACCTTTGCGGGGGTCGGCGGTTCGACCTCGATCGGCAGCTTCACGGAAGCGTCAGGGATGGCTTCGATTGCCATTGGCTCGCAGGCGACCGCGAGCGGCGCTCGCGGAATTGCGCTCGGGGACAACGCCCAGGCAACAGCAGTCGATTCGGCTGCGATGGGATTGCTCTCGGTCGCGTCCGGCACCGGGTCGATTGCGATAGGCCGGGAAGCGCAGGCAAGCGGGATCAATGCGATGGCGCTGGGCCGCGGTTCCACCGCGGTGGAGGACAATGTTCTGTCGGTCGGCAATGCCACCCTGAGTCGGCGGATCGTGAATGTCGGCGATGGCACGCTTGCCGCCGGCAGCACCGACGCCGTGACCGGAGGGCAGTTGCACACGACCAACCAGGCGGTGACGGCAGCCACCACCAGTGCGGCAGCGGCCCAGACCACCGCCGATTCCGCGCTTGCCAATGCCGCAACGGCGCAGGCCACAGCGGACACTGCACGGTTTGAAGCCGCCAATGCCCAGTCCCTGGCAGACACCGCCCGGCAGGAAGCGGCACTGGCCCAGGCGCGCGCCGATGCCGCCAACAGCCTGGCGCAGCAGGCAATCTCCAACGGGCAGGTGACACGCGCCGTGGCCGATACGGCACTTGCCAACGCCGCCACCGCCCAGGCGGCGGCAGATGCGGCGCGGGTCCGGGCCGATGTCGCCCAGTCGAGCGCGGACGCCGCGCAGGTGAGCGCCGATGTGGCGCGGGCTGTGGCAGACAATGCCCGGACCACGGCACTGGCGGCACGCGCGGTTGCCGATCAGGCACTTGCGCGGACCGACTATGTCGCGGTGAACGGCAGCGGCGCACGGCCGACGGCCATAGGCGTCAATGCGGTGGCGCTGAGCGGGGGTGCCCGGGCCGGGGGCGACCACAGCATCGCGCTGGGCACCGGCGCGCAGGCCGATGGCACCGGTGCCATCGCGCTGGGGCGCGATGCCCGGGCACAGGCAGCGGGAAGCGTCGCGATCGGCGACGGCGCGGTGGCCGCGCGCGCCGGCCAGATTGCCATTGGCGGGCAGGGGGCGACCTATACCATGGCGGGCATCGGGTCTGCGGCCAGCCGTGCCGCGCAGTCCGGGGATGTGCGCTATGTGACGACGGACGCGGCCGGCAATCTGGCGACCGCCGATTTCGGCCCGGCCGATTTCGCGCGCCTGGACCGGCAGATGGGGATTGATCGACGCGAAACGCGGCGGGGGGTGGCCACCGCCGTTGCGATGGCATCGGCGCCGATCCCGTCGGCGCCGGGCCGGACCGCCTATGTGATGAACGGGGCCAGCTTTCGCGGCGAACAGGCGATCGGCGTGGCAGTTTCGCACCGCCTGAACGTGGAAGATCCGGTGGCGCTGACCGCAGCCTTTTCCAGCGCCGGCGGCCGCAACCAGGCATTCCGGGTCGGCGTGGCCGGCGAGTTCTAGAGCATTTTCAAGCCGGGTTGAATCACCCGGCGACTCGGAAAATGCGGTAAATCGACCGCTCTAGATTTTCCTGTGGGGCACCACGCCCCGCCGGCGATCAGCCGCGCGCTTCGCCCAGCGCCGGGGCGCGCACGCCCGCACGGCCGCGCCGCGCCAGTTCGGCCTTCAGATCCTCGGGCTTCGGAGCGACCAGAAAGCCGAAGCTGACCGTGCCTTCCTTGGTCTCGACCGCATGGTGCAGCCGGTGCGCCTGGATGATCCGCTTCATATAGTCGGATTTAGGGATGTAGCGGTGGTTGAGCCGGCGATGCACGATGATGTCGTGAAAGCCGAGATAGATGGCCCCATAGCCGGCAATGCCCGCGCCGACCCATCCGGCCCATGCCCCCCAGCCGAGCGACGCGCCGACCAGCAGCGTGATCGACGGCGCGGCGAAGATCACGAAATACAGGTCGTTGAGTTCCCAGAATCCGGTGCGGGGGCGATGATGGCTTTTGTGCAGGAACCAGCCCGGCCCGTGCATGATCCAGCGATGGGCGACATAGGCGACGCCCTCCATCGCGGCGACGGTCAGGATGAACAGCAGCGGGCCGATCAGGAACGACATGCCGTGCATATAGGCGCGGGGGCGGGCAATGCCAATCTATGTGAGTTTCCGGGTTGCGGCCGCTGCGTCGCGCCCGATGCCGACCGGTGACGGCGGCCCCGGCGACGCGCTATATATCCAGTCATGCGTCTCTCGTCTCTGAAAGCATCCCGTGTCGTCTTGCGGCCGCTTGCCCCGCTGGCGCTGTCGGCGGCGCTGCTCGCCCCGGGCTGTGCCGGCCCCGAATCGCAGCTGTCCTCGGCGCTCGCCGCCGCGGGGCTGCCGGCGTCGGTGTCGACCTGCATGGCACGGCGGATGGTCGATCAGCTGTCGATCGGCCAGCTGCTCAAGCTCAGGTCGCTCGGCGGGCTTGCCGACCGGCCGGTCGCCGATCTTTCCGCTAGGGAATTCCTGCGCCGCGTGCGCGCGCTCAAGGATCCCGAAATCCTCGCCGTCACCGGCTCGGCGCTCGCCCGGTGCGGCCTTGGTGTCTGACGGGGTTGGCAAAGCCCCTTCGGTCATGCTTTAGCGCCGGGCGAACCAAGAGGGTGCGCAGATGAACATCCACGAATACCAAGCCAAGGAACTGCTCGCAAAGTTCGGTGTGCCGGTGCCCGCCGGTCATGCGGCCATGTCGGTCGACGAAGCGGTCGCCGCCGCAGAGCGGCTGCCCGGACCGCTCTATGTCGTCAAGGCGCAGATCCATGCCGGCGGCCGCGGCAAGGGCAAGTTCAAGGAACTCGGCCCCGACGCCAAGGGCGGCGTGCGGCTGGCCAAGACGCTCGACGAAGTGCGCGCCCATGCCGCCGACATGCTCGGCAACACGCTCGTCACCGTGCAGACCGGCGAGGCCGGCAAGCAGGTCAACCGCCTGTATGTGACCGACGGCGTTGATATCGCGAAGGAATTCTACCTCGCTTTGCTCGTCGACCGTGGCACCGGCCGGGTCGCCATCGTCGCGTCGACCGAAGGCGGGATGGACATCGAAACCGTCGCCCATGACACGCCGGAAAAGATCACGACCATCGCGATCGATCCCGCGACCGGGCTGATGCCGCACCATGGCCGCGCCGTCGCCAAGGCGCTCGGCCTGACCGGCGATCTCGCCAAGCAGGCGCAGACCGTCACCGCGCGCGTCTATGACGCGTTCCTCGGCACCGATGCCTCGCAGATCGAGATCAACCCGCTCGCGGTCACCGAACAGGGCCAGCTGATGGTCCTCGACGCCAAGGTCGGGTTCGATTCGAACGCCATGTTCCGCCACAAGGATCTGGCCGAACTGCGCGACCTGACCGAGGAAGACCCGATGGAGATCGAGGCGTCGAAATACGACCTCGCCTACATCAAGCTCGACGGCAATATCGGCTGCATGGTCAACGGCGCGGGCCTTGCGATGGCGACGATGGACATCATCAAGCTCAATGGCGCGTTCCCGGCCAACTTCCTCGATGTCGGCGGCGGCGCCAGCAAGGAAAAGGTGACGGCCGCCTTCAAGATCATCACCGCCGATCCGAAGGTGAAGGGCATCCTGGTCAACATCTTCGGGGGCATCATGAAATGCGACGTGATCGCCGAAGGGGTGCTGGCGGCGGTGCGGGAGGTGGGACTGCAGGTGCCACTGGTCGTCCGGCTCGAAGGAACCAACGTCGAACTCGGAAAGAAGATCATTTCCGAGTCCGGACTGAACGTGATACCTGCCAACGACCTCGAGGACGCGGCGCGCAAGATCACCGAGGCGGTAAAGAAGGCGGCGTGACCATGGCAAGAGTGCGAGCCAGCGCGATCAGGGTCTTGATGGCGGGTGCGATGGCGGCGGCATTCGGTGCACCCTTGGCTGCGGCGCAGCCCGACACTTCTGCGACCGCGCGTGCGCTCGCCGAGCGGGCACTGCGCGCATGCGACAGCTGGCTTGGCAATGGTGACGAGGGCTTTGCCCAGCGCGATGTCTGGACGGTGGACCGGTTCAACAGCTGGGAGCGCGGGTCCGAACGGCGCATCGTGGCCGACACCATCGAGGCCTACAGCGAATTCGGCGTCCTGACGATCTATGCCGAAGAGACGGTGTTTCCCACCCGCGTCCTGCGCCATTGCCGGGTCGAGGCCCGTGCGCGTCAGGGCGTTGTCGCGTCCGCGCTGCTGGCAGGCACCCTCGAAGCCATCGGCTATACCGGACAGCGCGATCGCGAAACCGGCGATCTGTTGATGGAGCGCCAGGTGGCCTCCGGAGATATCGTGCTGCACCTGCGGACGGTGACCCACCCGGTCGAGGCGAATTCCCCCGACCGTGACCGCCCCCCGGTCGAGGACCTCAGCGTCAATTTCAGCCGCGTCGCCGCGAACTGAACCTTCACCCATCTTCCTTCGCGGTCTGCGGCGTGCCATCAGGGCACCTGCGGGCGTGATCGCAGGCGCGATCGCGATAGCCGCTGAAAGCCCGTCCCCGCCTGGGGAGGGGCACCAGGGCGGTTCGGCCCGAAGGAGCGGGCGACATGAGGATGTGGATCGTCGACGCGTTTGCCGACGACGACTGTGCGGGCAACCCCGCGGCGGTGGTGCTGCTGGATCACTGGCCCGACATCAGGGTGCTGCAGGCGATCGCGGCCGAGAACAACCTCTCCGAGACAGCGTTCCTGGTCCCGAATGTCCAGTCTCCGGGACGTTTCCGCCTGCGCTGGTTCACCCCGGTGATCGAGGTCGAGATGTGCGGCCACGCCACGCTGGCCGCCGGGCGGGTGGTGCTGCAGGAACTGGGAATCGCGCTGCCCTTCTGTGTCTTCGACACGGCGTCCGGGCCGATCGTGGTCGCCCGCGCCGACGACGCCCCTGACAGTTTCACGCTCGACCTGCCCTCGCGCCCGCGCCGCCCCTATGCGCCGCATCCCGAGCTTGGCGAGAGCCTGGACGTAAGGATCGTCGACTCTTTCCAAGCGCGCTATGCGACCATCGTGCTGGCCACGGCCGAAGAGGTCGAGACAATGGTGCCGAATGCATCCATCGACCGGCTGGTGCATGGGCCCGAGGCAGGAATGCTGACGGTCACTGCGCCCGCGGACGAGGGTTCCGGGTTTGACTTTGTCTGCCGCTTCTTTGCACCGTCCGTCGGCGTGCTCGAGGACCCGGTGACAGGGTCGGCGCTGGCCGACCTCGCGCCCTATTGGTGCGCGCGGCTCGACCGCGAGCGGGTACGCGGACTGCAGGTGTCACCCAGAGGCGGGACCTCCTGGTGTGAGCCCTCGGCCGCGACGGTCGCCCTGACGGGGCAGGCGGTGCTGTTCTCGCGTGCCGAAATCGTGGTGCCGCTGGACCAGCTGCTTGCGCGGCGTCGCCCGGCGCTGGCGCGTCGCCGCCTGCTGGAACTGCCCCCGGTCGCCGGCTATGAGCCCGCGGCGGCACACGCCGAGCCGCATGATCATGATCGTCAAGACGAACCGCAGGTGCTGCCGGCCATCGCATTGCCGGCGCCCGCGGGTGCCGCTTTTGACGGGGGCGAGGCGGCCGTCGGCGTGCCGGATGCGCTGGTCTGGCCGCCTCCATTGGCAACCGAACACGACAGTGCACCCGCCCCCATGCCGCCCGAGCCGGCGCCAGAGCCCTCGCCCGAGCCTCTGCCAGAGCAGCTGAACGGGACGGGCCCTCACCAGGCCGACGAGGCGATCCGGGTTTCGGAATTGACCGGTGCGCCTGCGCCTGTCGAGGAAATCGAACGTGTGGACGTGTCCATGCCTGCGCCGGGAACGCCCGAGCGTGCGCCCGACAGCGATCCGTCTGGCGCCACCGCAGAAGTGGCAAACCCCGCACCGGATGCGGACCCCGAAGCCCCGCGCACCTTTGGCATGAGCGCCTCCACCCGCCTGTCCGGAGAACCCAAGGGGTATTTCCACGACTGACACCGCCCTGCGGACTGGCGTCAGATTTTGCTGGACTTGGCGCGGACGCCCGTGGTCAGACGGGGGCGGGCCACCCGCTCCCAACGGCGGGCGCCCATCTGTGAGGATGGGAGACACGGATGCAGATTCCCCAACGGCCGGACGCGCGGCCGGCAGACCCGCGCTTTTCTTCGGGTCCTACCCGCAAACGGCCCGGCTGGACGCCAGCCGCCCTCGCCACCGACAGCCTGGGTCGCTCGCACCGCTCCAAGATCGGCAAGGCCCGCCTCAAGGAGGCGATCGATCGCACCCGGTCTGTGCTCGAGGTGCCGAACACCCACCTGATCGGCATTGTTCCGGCGTCCGATACCGGCGCTGTCGAGATGGCGATGTGGTCCATGCTGGGCGCGCGCCCGGTGGACGTGCTGGCCTGGGAGAGCTTTGGCGAGGAATGGGTTACCGACGCGGTGAAACAGTTGCGCCTGCCCGACTGCCGCACGCTGACGGCTGGCTATGGCGATCTACCGGACCTTTCTGCCGTGCGGCCCGATGCCGACATCGTCTTTACCTGGAACGGCACCACCTCGGGCGTGCGGGTGCCCGACGCCCGGTGGATCGGCACCGACCGGGAGGGGATCACCATCTGTGATGCCACATCCGCGTGCTTTGCCCAGCGGCTGGACTGGGACCGGCTGGATGTGGTCACCTTCTCCTGGCAGAAGGTGCTGGGTGGCGAGGGGGCCCATGGGGTGTTGATCCTCGGGCCGCGCGCGGTCGCCCGCCTTGAAGGCTATACCCCGCCCTGGCCGCTCCCCAAGATTTTCCGGCTGACCAAGGGTGGCAGGCTGGTGATGGGCCTATTTGAGGGCGAGACGATCAACACGCCGTCCATGCTGGCGGTCGAGGATTATCTCGATGCGCTGCGGTGGGCCGAGGGCGTGGGCGGGCTCTCCGGACTTTGCGCCCGTGCGGACGCCAACCTGGCCGCCATTGCCGACTGGGCGGAACGCACCGGATGGGTGGATTTTCTGGCGCGCGATCTGGCCACCCGTTCGAACACCTCGGTCTGCCTCCAGGTGGTCGATCCGCGGGTTCTCAGCCTCTCCGACGAAGCCCAGGCCGACTTTGCCAAGCGCCTTGCGGCCCTGCTGGAAAAGGAAGGCGTAGCCCTGGACGCAGCGTCCTATCGCTCTGCGCCGCCCGGGCTGAGACTGTGGTGCGGTGCGACGGTCGAGACGTCCGATGTGACGGCCGTGCTGCCGTGGCTGGACTGGGCATTCGGCACGCTCGTGGCCGAAATTCCGGCGGCCTGAGACGTGACGGGCACCATGCCCCAGACCCGCAAGGCAGCGCGATGCCGCTGACGCTGCGCGCTGCGACCCGCGCCGACATTCCCATGCTGCGGCTATGGGACGAGCAGCCCCATGTCATCGAATCCGACCCCAATGACGACTGGGACTGGGAAAACCAGATCGACGCCGGCCTTGCCGGTTTCACCCACCTGATCGCCGAGGAGGACGGGCGCGCCGTCGGCTTTGTCCAGCTGCTGGACCCCCATGTCGATCCCACCCGCTACTGGGGCGAGACCGGCGCGGGATATCGCGCGATCGACATCTGGATCGGCCTGCCTGCCGACCTCGGCCGCGGCCTGGGCACCCGGATGATGGATCAGGCCATGGCGCTTTGTTTCAGTGCGCCAGAGGTCCACACGGTCCTGATTGATCCGCTGGTATCGAACACCGACGCCATCCGTTTCTATCGGCGTCTGGGTTTCCGCCACGTCGAAGACCGCACCTTTGGCGCTGATCGCTGCGCCGTACACGCCATCACCCGCCAGCAATGGCTGCAAGGAACCCATCCATGACCACCAAGCCGCGCGTCCTGATTTCGGACGAACTCTCGCCTGCCGCCGTCCAGATCTTCCGTACCCGCGGGATCGAGGTCGATTTCCAGCCCGAACTGGGCAAGGACAAGGACCGCCTCGCCGCCATCATCGCCGACTATGATGGCCTTGCCATCCGCTCTGCCACCAAGGTCACCGCCGGCGTGCTGGAAAGAGCTGCGCGGCTTCGGGTGGTGGGGCGTGCGGGGATCGGGGTGGACAATGTCGATGTCCCGGCCGCCACCCAGCGCGGCATCGTGGTGATGAACACCCCCTTCGGAAACGCCATCACCACTGCCGAACATGCCATCGCGCTGATGTTCGCGGCAGCGCGCCAGATTGCCGCCGCCGATGCCTCGACCCAGGCCGG
>DBAW01000229.1:576-2504 GCA_002291855.1 Sphingomonas sp. UBA1000 | reverse complement strand
CGCCTGACCGCCGAAGTCGCCGACTGCATCTGGACGCATCTCCAGCCGCTGGGCGTCGCCGTGGTGATCGAGGCGAGCCACAGCTGCATGACCGCGCGCGGCGTGCGCACCCCCGGCGTGGCGATGACCACCAGCCGGGTGATGGGCGTGTTCCGCGACGACGAACGCAGCCGCAAGGAAGTGCTGGCGCTGATGGGCTGCTAGAGCATTTTCAAGCTGGGTCGCCTCACCCGGCGACCCGGAAAATGCGCGAAACCAAACGTCCCGCGCGCGGGGCAGGGAGGCGTCATCGGCGCTCTGCTCTCCGCTCCCCGAACAGATGCTTCCGCCCAATAAAAAAACCGCCGCCCGGACGCTCCGGGCGGCGGCTTCTTTTTGTGTGCCGGTCGACGGCCCGGGGCGGGATCAGCCCTGGGCGTCGTCCTCGGCCGCCGGCGCGTCGGCGGCAATGGTGCCCGGCTCGGCATTCGGGTCGAACGCTTCGGTGAAGCCCGATTCGTCCTTTTCGAACATCTCGGCCATCACATCGACGCCCTTGGCCTGCAGCTCGGCTTCTTCCGGCGAGCGGGCGACGTTCACGGTGATCGTGACCGCCACTTCCGGGTGCAGCGCAACCTTGACCGTGTTGATGCCGATCGCCTTGATCGGCTTGTCGAGCACGATCTGGTTCTTCGCGATCTTGACGTCGGCGGCGGCCAGCGCCTCGACGATGTCGCGCACCGAAACCGAACCATAAAGCTGGCCGGTGTTCGACGCCTGACGGATCAGCGTGACCGACTTGCCGTCGACGGTGCCGGCGTCCTTCTCGGCGGTGGCGCGGCGGGCCGCGTTGTCAGCCTCGATCTGGGCGCGGTTGGCTTCGAAGACCTTGCGGTTGGCTTCGTTGGCGCGCAGCGCCTTCTTGCGCGGCAGCAGATAGTTGCGCGCAAAGCCCGGCTTCACCGACACGACATCGCCGATGCCGCCCAGCTTCTCGACGCGTTCGAGCAGAATAACGTCCATGGGGGCGGCTCCTTACTTCACGATATAGGGCAGGAGGCCGAGATGGCGGGCGCGCTTGATCGCCTGGGCGAGTTCGCGCTGCTTCTTGGCCGACACCGCGGTGATGCGGCTGGGAACGATCTTGCCGCGCTCAGAGACGAAGCCCTGGAGCAGACGGACATCCTTATAGTCGATGCGCGGCGCGTCCTTCGCGGAGAAGGGGCAGCTCTTGCGGCGACGGAAAAACGGGCGTGCCATGATTCTTGTCTCCCTCAGGCGTCTTCGCGCTCATCGCGGCGGCGACGGCTGTCGCGCTCGCTCTTGCGCATCATCACCGACGGGCCATTCTCATGGGCGTCGACGCGGACCGTCATGTAACGGATGACGTCTTCGTTGATCGCCGTCTGGCGCTCCAGCTCGGCAACCGCGCCGGCCGGCGCTTCGATGTCGAGCAGCACATAATGCGCCTTGCGGTTCTTCTGGATGCGATAGGCGAGGTTGCGCAGGCCCCAGGTCTCGGTCTTCACGACCTTGCCCTGCTGCTCCTCGATGATCTTGGTGGCGGCTTCCGCCAGCGCATCGACCTGGGCCTGGGCCAGATCCTGACGCGCGAGAAACACATGCTCGTAAAGCGGCATGGTCCGATGTCCTCACTGTTGGCCGATCGCTGACGCCGCCCCATGCGGACGCCCCTCCGGCTGTCGTCTGTCACAAATCAATGCTTTCGCAGCGGCGGGCGGATCGCCCGGTGCCGCGAAGCCGTCGCCCATGGCCGAAACCGCGCCAAAAGGCAAGGTGCATCGCAGCCCGGCCGGGCGGTTGCGGCCATGGGCGACGGTTGCGGCCGCGCCGCCCTTGTGCAAAGCGCACCGGCCTGCGGAGGAACAGATCATGATGCGAGCTTTCATTTTCCCCGGCCAGGGGAGCCAGGCCGTCGGCATGGGCCG
>DBAW01000229.1:0-256 GCA_002291855.1 Sphingomonas sp. UBA1000 | reverse complement strand
GCCAGGCCGTCGGCATGG
Source organism: Sphingomonas sp. UBA1000 (assembly GCA_002291855.1). Lineage (GTDB taxonomy): Bacteria > Pseudomonadota > Alphaproteobacteria > Sphingomonadales > Sphingomonadaceae > Sphingomonas_B. The sequence goes on along the minus strand of DBAW01000229.1, from coordinate 238 downwards.
GCCGCGACCTGGCGGCGGCAAGTGCGGTCGCGCGCGAGGTGTTTCAGGAGGTCGACGACGCGCTCGGCCAGCATCTTTTCCGGCTGATGTGCGACGGCCCGGCCGATGCGCTGACGCTCACCGAAAATGCCCAGCCGGCGATCATGGCCAATGCGGTGGCGACGTTCCGCGTGCTTGAGCGCGAGGGCGGGATCAGCCTTGCAGACAAGGCGGCGTTCGTCGCCGGCCATTCGCTGGG
>DBAW01000099.1:7061-7948 GCA_002291855.1 Sphingomonas sp. UBA1000 | reverse complement strand
ACCGCGCTCAGCTTTTCCTCCAGCCGCTCATAGCCGCGGTCGAGGTGATAGACGCGCCGCACCTGGGTTTCGCCCTGGGCGGCAAGGCCGGCGATGATCAGGCTCATCGACGCGCGCAGATCGGTCGCCATCACCGGCGCCCCGGTCAGGCTGCCCACGCCGTGCACGACCGCCGAACGGCCGCGCACCTGAATGTCCGCGCCCATGCGCGACAGCTCGGGCACGTGCATGTAGCGGTTTTCGAAAATCGTCTCGGTCAGCACGCTCGACCCTTCGGCCAGAGTCAGCATGGCCATGAACTGCGCCTGCATGTCGGTGGCAAAGCCCGGATAGGGCGCGGTCGACACCGACAGCGCCTTGAGCCGCCCCGATGCGGTGACGCGCAGGCCATCGGCCAGCTCCTCGACCTCGACGCCCGCCTCGGTCAGCCCGGCGATGGTCGCGCGCATCTCGCTTGCCCGCGCCCCGACCAGATCGAGCTTGCCGCCGGTAATCGCGACCGCACAGGCATAGCTGCCGGCCTCGATCCGGTCGGGCATCACAGCATAGGTTGCGCCGTGCAGCGCGCGCACGCCGTCGATGGTCAGGGTTTCGGTGCCGACACCCTCGATTCGCGCGCCCATCGCGATCAGGCAGCGGCAGAGATCGACAATCTCCGGCTCGCGCGCGGCATTGTTGAGCACCGTGCGCCCGGCGGCGGTGACGGCGGCCATCAGCGCATTTTCGGTCGCGCCGACCGACACGATCGGGAAATCGACGATCCCCCCCGGCAGCCGGCCGCCCGGGGCCGAGGCGCGGACATAGCCGCTCGCCAGCTCGATCTTCGCGCCCATCGACTCCAGCGCCTTCAGATGCAGGTCGATCGGCCGGTTGCCGATCGCGCAGCC
>DBAW01000099.1:0-6652 GCA_002291855.1 Sphingomonas sp. UBA1000 | reverse complement strand
TTGCGGACGATGTCATAGGGGGCCATCGTCGCGGTCAGACTGGTCGCGCGCATCGTCATCACGCGGCCGAAATCTTCCGGCCGGGTGCCCTCGGTCGTCGTCGATACGCCCAGCTGGTTGAGCAGATGGCCGAAGCTGTCGACATCGGCCAGCCGCGGCAGGTTGCGCAGCGTCAGCGGCTCGTCGGTCAGCAGCGCGCAGGGCAGCAGGGTGAGCGCCGAGTTCTTCGCGCCCGAGATCGGCAGGCGGCCCTCAAGCGGGCGGCCGCCACGAATGACGATACGGTCCATGTCGGGTGCTTAACGTGTGCGGGGGCGCGCGCAAGTGGCGGCCGGTCCGGCCGTCAGGCTTTCTCGAGCGTACATTGCAACGGATGCTGGTGCTGGCGCGCAAAGTCCATGACCTGCGACACCTTGCTCTCCGCCACTTCGTAGGAAAAAATGCCGCAGACGCCGACGCCCTTCTGATGGACGTGCAGCATCACCCGCGTCGCATCCTCGATCCCCATGCGGAAGAAACGCTGGAGCACCAGGACGACGAACTCCATCGGCGTATAATCGTCGTTGAGCATCAGCACCTTGTAGAGCGACGGCTTTTTGGGCTTGGCGCGGGTGCGCGTCGCCACGCCGACGCCGGTGCCCGGGCCGGTGCCGGCATCATCCTCGTCGCCCGCCATAAGGGGCGCTGCAGGGCAAATGTCGCGCGGGTGCTGAATCATGGCAGGCCCAGAATATGGCATCGCCCCGGCCAGCCGCAAGGGCCGGGCGAAAACGGAGCGGGCCGCCCCCCGGACTATGCCGGGGAACGGCCCGCCTGCAATCGGACGCGACGCGATCAGGCGACGGTCTTGATCTTCTCCGCCGCCACCGCGACGCGGTTCGACAGCGGCTGCATGACGTCACCGGCCAGCTTCAGCACGGTTTCGCTGGTCTTGGCGGCGTCGGCGATCATGTCGTCAAAGCTCTTGCGCATGAAGTCGCTCTGCATCTGGAACAGCTCGGTCGGGGTCTTGGCCGCAGCAAAGCCCTTGAACGCGGCGGTCGCCTGCTCAAAGCCCTTGCGCGCGGTTTCGGCGGCATGCTGGCCGAGCGTTTCGGCGGCCTTGGCGGCGACGCGCGAGCTTTCGACCACAGCTTCGATATTGCCCTTGTTCAGTTCGCCCAGCTCTTCGAGCATCTTGGCCGAACGCTCCATCGCCGCCTTGGCGCGGTCGTTCATTTCGGCGAACATCGCCTGGGCGCGCGCCTGGGCGTCGGCGGCAAGGCCGGTGGCGGTTTCAGCGGCAGTGTGGACGGTGTCGGTCATCTTCGGTCCTTCGGTCGGCGCCGGGGCGACACCCGCGGCGGGGAGGGATTGATCGGTCGGGGCAACGGCCGGCGCAGCAGGCGCAACCGTCGCAACAGGCGCGGCAATGACGGGTGCGGCCGTTTCGGCCTTGACCGGTTCGGCCCTCACCGTTTCGGCTTTCGCCGGCGCGGCGGGCTTGGAGACTGGCTCGGTCGCAGCGATCTTGGCAACCGGCTTTTCAGCGATCGGCTTTTCGGCGGCCGGTTTTGCTGCCGGCACCGCGGGCGCGGCCTTCGCCGTCCTGGTCGGTGCGGCCTTGCCGCCGGCTTTGGTCGTCCGTGCGCTCATCGCAATCTGTCCCGAACGATGCCGGGCCGGACAACCCGGACCGGAGCGTTTTGCTGCAATGCACAATAATGCGTCGGCGGCTCGGGTTCAAGCTGTTTTTTGTGCATTGCACAAAAAACCATCAGCGCTGGCGGACCCATCACCGCTGGCGGACATAGTCTCCGGGCGCGTCGGCAAGCGCGGGCAGCGCCCCCTTGCCGGGAATGCGCGCGCGCTTGGCGCTGACCTTGTCGCGCGACTGGTCCTCGATCCAGCCGATCCAGTCCGGCCACCAGCTGCCCGGCGTCTCGGTCGCGCCGGCAACGAACTCGGCCAGCGACGCTGCCTTTCGGGCATTGGTCCAATATTGATATTTGCCAGCCGAGGGCGGGTTCACCACCCCGGCGATATGGCCCGATCCGGCGAGGACGAAGCGCAGCGGGCCGGTGAAGTGATCGGTGATCTTCCACACCGATTCGGGCGGCGCGATATGGTCCTCGCGCCCCGCCTGCACATAGGCCGGCGTCGTCACCTGACGCAGATCGACCGGCTGGCCGAGCACGGTCAGCGCCTTGGGCACCACCAGCTTGTTGTCGCGGTACAGGTCGGCCAGATAGGCGCGGTGCCAGGCGGCGGGCAGGTTGGTGGTGTCCCCGTTCCAGTGCAGCAGATCGAACTGGGGATAATCCTCGCCCAGCAGATAATTGTTGACGACATAGTTCCAGATCAGGTCGCGGCCGCGCAGCAGGTTGAACGTCGCGGCCATATAGCGCCCGTCGAAATAACCCTCGGGCGCCAGCCCCTCGAGCATCTTCAGCTGCTCATCATCGACAAACAGCTTGAGATCGCCCGCGCGGCTGAAATCGACCTGGGCGGTGAAGAAGGTCGCCGAGGCGACCTTGTCGGCCTCGCCCCGCGCCGCGAGCACGGCGAGCGTCGCCGCCAGCGTCGTTCCCGCCACGCAATAGCCGATCGTGTGCACGCCCGCGACGCCCAGCAGTTCGCGGATCGTGTCGACCGCGTCGATCTGCGCGGCGACATAATCGTCCCAGGTCACGTCGCGCATCGACGCATCGGCCGATTTCCAGCTGACGACGAACACCGTCAGCCCCTGATCGACCGCCCAGCGGATGAAGCTTTTCTTGGGGCTGAGGTCGAGAATATAAAAGCGGTTGATCCAGGGCGGGAAGATGACGAGCGGGGTCTCGTAGACCTCGGTCGTCGTCGGCGCATATTGGATCAGCTCGTACAGCCGGGTGCGCTTCACGACCTTGCCGGGGGTGGTGGCAAGGTTCTTCCCCAGCTCGAACGCGCCGTCGGCGACATGGCTGAGCTGACCCTGGCGCAGATCCTTGAGCAGATGTTCAAGCCCGCGCAGCAGATTTTCCCCGCCGGTCTCCAGCGTCTTCTTCATCACCAGCGGGTTGGTGAACACGAAATTGGACGGGCTGAGCGCGTCCATCATGGTGCGGGTCGCAAAGCGCAGCTTTTCGCGCTCCTGCGGCTCCACCCCCTCGATCAGATCGACACCGCGCAGCAGATGGTCGCCGATCAGCAGGTACATTTGCCGGATCAGGTCATAGGTCGGATGATCGCGCCATTCCGGGGCATCGAAACGCCGGTCGCCCCGTGCCGGAGCCGGAGCCGCCCCGGTGTCCCCGGCCAGGCCGCCGCCCAGCGCACAGGTCCACAGCCTCAGCGCATCCATCCAGAAATCGCCGGCCGCGCGGGCGAGTGCGGCGGGATCGCGCATGCCGCCCAGCCCCGGCATCGCCAGCGGCACGGGCGCCGCGGGCAGCGCCCCCGGCGGCGGGGCCTCGGCGGCCTTGAGCATCGTCTCGACGCCATGTTCGAGCATCAGCTGCTGGGCGCGGCCGATCACCCAGGTCCAGCGCTGCAACTCCTCCAGCGTCGGGGCGGCGGGATCGTGCGTCTGGCTGGCCATGGACCTTCCTGTGCTCGCTGCGGGTCGCGGGCCAGTCTAACCCCGGCATCGGCAAAGGTCATGCGCGATTTGCCGGATCGGCGGCCGTTCGTCCCGGCCAGCATAGCTTACAGCGCAGCGGCGATCAGCGTCAGCGTGCCCAGCCCCAGCGACAGCGGCACTCGGAGCGCCAGCCAGCCCGCCGGGGCGATGCCGCGCGCAACCAGCCGCAGATCAACGGCGAGGGCGGCGATCAGCGATCCGCCGATCAGCACCAGCGACGGCCCCGGCCAGCGCGCGCCGATCGACCAGGGAATGGCGCTGGCGAGCGCGATCAGCGAGGGTGTCACCGCCGCGATCCACAGCCAGGCCGGCGCACCAGCGGGCGCACGCGCACCCAGCCCCCACCACAGGCCGCCCAGAAAACTGAGAATCAGCGCGGCATAGGCATAAGCGAGCGCAAGCGCGGTGAAGCGCCAGTCCAGCCCACCGATCAGCAGCGCCGCCACCGCGAATATCTGCGGCAGCAGCCCGGACAGGCCGAGCAGGCGGGCAAGCGGCGGCAATTCGCCGGGTGCAGGCGGGACGGAAGCGGGCGCGGTCATGCCCCCTTGGTAGAAAGCCCGCCCGCCCCGCTCAAGCCCGCACCCGGCGGGGAACCGCGCTGGCCGCCGGCCGTTCAGTCGTCACCCCCCTCATGCGCGCCCATGCCCCCCGTCAGGCGGGCATGGGCGTCGTCTTTTTGGGCCGCACCTTTTTGAACCACGCCTTTTGGGCCGGGCCTTTCCGGGCCGGGGGGCGTGCGCGCGGCCCCGGGGGCTTCACCCGCGCCGCTGCTGCCGATACACGGTCAGCATGGATAACGACTTCTACCGCATCAAGCGCCTGCCGCCCTATGTCATCGCCGAGGTCAATGCGATGCGTGCGGCCGCACGTGCGGCGGGAGAGGACATTATCGATCTGGGGATGGGCAATCCCGATCTGCCGCCGCCGCCGCATGTGATCGAAAAGCTGTGCGAGGTGGCGCGCAAGCCCGACGCCCATGGCTATTCGGCGTCCAAGGGCATTCCGGGGCTGCGCCGCGCCCATGCGGCCTATTATGGCCGGCGCTTCGGCGTCGATCTGGACCCCGAGCGCGAGGTGGTCGTCACCCTCGGGTCGAAGGAAGGGCTGGCCAATCTCGCCCAGGCGATCACCGCCCCCGGCGATGTCGTGCTTGCCCCCAACCCGTCCTATCCGATCCACACCTTCGGCTTCATCATCGCCGGGGCGACGATCCGTTCGGTGCCGACGACGCCCGACGAACGCTATTTCGAGGCGCTGGAGCGGGCGGTGAAGTTCACCGTGCCCAAGCCCTCGGTGCTGGTCATGGGCTATCCGTCCAACCCGACCGCGGAGACCGTCGACCTCGCCTTTTACGAGCGCGTCGTCGCCTTTGCGCGCGAACACCGGCTGTGGATCCTGTCCGATCTCGCTTATTCCGAAATCTATTTCGACGATGACAAGCCGACGCCGTCGATCCTGCAAGTGAAGGGCGCGAAGGACGTCGCGGTCGAGTTCACGTCCATGTCCAAGACCTATTCGATGGCCGGCTGGCGGATCGGCTTTGCGGTCGGCAACCCGGTGCTGATCGCCGCGCTCACCCGGGTCAAATCCTATCTCGATTATGGCGCGTTCACGCCCATTCAGGCGGCGGCGGTGGCGGCGCTCAACGGCCCGCAGGACATTGTCGAGCAGAACCGGCAGCTTTACCGCAAGCGCCGCGACGTGCTGGTCGAAAGCTTCGGCCGCGCCGGCTGGGACATTCCGGTGCCCAAGGCGAGCATGTTCGCCTGGGCCCCGCTGCCGCCCGCGCTCGCGCATCTCGGCAGCCTCGAGTTTTCCAAGCAATTGCTCACCCATGCCGGGGTCGCGGTGGCCGCGGGCGTCGGCTATGGCGAGGAAGGCGAGGGCTTTGTGCGCATCGCCATGGTCGAGAATGAACAGCGCATCCGTCAGGCCGCCCGCCAGATCCGCGCCTATTTCCGGTCGGTGGGGATGAACGTGCCCGGCCCGGGCGGGCGCGGCTGAGATGATGCCCGAGGGGTTCCGCTTCGCGCACCGGTTCCGCGTCCGCTATGGCGAGGTCGATCCGCAGGCGGTCGTGTTCAACGCCCGCTATCTCGATTATGCGGACATGGCGATCGTCGAGTATTGGCGCGCGCTGGGGCTGAAGCCCGGCGACGGCGCGACGCCGGAGTTTCATGTCGGGCGCGCGCTCGTTACCTATCGCCGGCCGATCCGCGTGGACGAGGAAATCGACGCCTGGGTGCGCGTGGCGCGCTTCGGCACCGCCAGCATGACCAACATGATCGCGCTGCACGGTCCGGGCGGTGACGATCTGCGCGCCGAGATCGAACTGGTCTATGTCTGCGTCGATCTGGCGAGCGGCCGGTCGCAGCCCATCCCCGAGGCGTTCAAGGCCCGGATCGCGGCGTTCGAGACCCCCATCCCCGCCTGAAGGCCTGTCCCCGCCTGAATAGCCCCGCGCTTGACCGCTGGCGGTGAAGCGGGCGATGCCTTGGCGGTGATGATGCATCTGCCGGCTATTTCGAACATCGCCCAGACGATCCAGCTGGCGATCGCGCCGGTGTTCCTGCTCGCCGGGATCGGCGCGTTTCTGAACGTGCTGACCGGGCGGCTGGCGCGCATCGTCGACCGGTCGCGGCTGCTCGCCGATCTGCACGGCGCGACCACCGGCGACGAGCATGACCGCCATGTCGAGGAGCTGCGGCTGATCGACCGGCGGATCGCGCTCGTCAACGCCGCGATCTCGTTCAACGTCGCCAGCGCGATCGCCATCTGTCTGCTGGTCGCCCTGCTGTTCGTCACCCAGCTGGCGGGGCTGGCCTACCGGGTCGCGGTCGCGCTGTCGTTCATCCTCGCCATGGCGCTGCTCGTCACCGGGCTGGTGCTGTTCCTGATCGAAATCAACCTCGCCATTCGCGGCCTGCGCGTGCGCGAGGAGCTGCTCGAACGCGACCGGGCCGGAAAGCGGCGCTGAGGGGCGGTTTTGCGCGCCTCATGGCGCGGGGGCGGCACCGGGAGTTGTTTGTTGGGAAGACCGGCACCGGC
>DBAW01000227.1 GCA_002291855.1 Sphingomonas sp. UBA1000 | reverse complement strand
GGCCGACCTCTTCTATGCTGACCGTCGCCAGGCTCGAAATCCCGAACCAGGTGTTGAACCGCGATGCGACGGCGGCAACCGCGCGTTCGCCCTGCCAGTGGAACAGCCGCTGCAGCGCGGTCGGCGACAGGAACAGCGGCAGATCGATGCGCTTGCCCATCACCGTCACGCCCATATCGACCGTCTCGACCCCGGCGAGCACGCCCGGCACCAGATCGCAATCGGCAAAGGCCGCGGTGTTGCGCAGCCTCGTCAGCTCGTCATCGGCCGCGCCGTCGATGTAATGGAACACCGGCCCCGGCAGGCGGCGTCGCGCCAGTTCGCGGAAATCCTCGACATTGTGGCAGTCGGCAAGGCGCATCAGCCGGCAAGCTCCTCGATCGTGGTCGCGATCCTGTCCATATCAGCGGCCAGCCGGGCAGCGAGCATATCATCGTCAAGCGCGTCGAAGGCGACGACCTGCGGCATCGACAGCCCGAGGCGGAGCGTCGCGCCCCAGCGGCCATCCTCCAGCCGCACGCATTTGACCGGCTGGCCCAGCCGGATGCCGCGCCCGACCAGCGCGCGGTGGAGCGCGACCGCCGCGTCGAAATCGGGATGGCCGGCGCGGCGCGACAGATCGATGGTCGACAGGGTGCGCATTTCGATCGGATGGGCGTCACCCTCGGCGCGGTGGCCGGGCGGATAGGGGGCGACCCGCCGCCCGCCCAGCCGGTCGACCATCGCCGCGCGCACCGCCGCGTGAAAGGCCAGGATCACCCGCTCCACCCGGGCGAGCGGCAGGCGCTGGAACCGTTCCAGCTCGAACACCGAAGCTTCAAGGCGCAGGGCCAGCCCGTCATTGCCGCTGTCGGGCAGGGCATCGGTCCCCGGCCAGCCCGCCGGCCATTCGGCGCGGCGGAAGATCGTCGCCAGCCCCATGGGCAGCGCCGGCGCGCGCGCGGCGATGCTCGGCGGCACGAGCGCGATGCCGCTGAACGGCGGGCCGCCCATGAACTTCGATCCGGTAATGAACAGGATGGCGTCGCGCGCCAGATAGGCGGCGATGGCGGGCGAGGTGATCCGCGCCTGACAGGCATCGACGACCAGCGTCATGCGCGCGCCATGCCGGGCGCGCAGATCGTCGATATCGTCGAGCAGCGGCAGGATCAGCCCGGTCTTGGAACCATGGACGACATGGACGAGCGCATGGGCATCCGGCTCCGCCTCGATCGCGGCGTCGATGCGGTCGCGGATCGCAGCGCTGGTATAGGCATGGCCCAGCGTGTCGCGCACCGGAATGTCGGTCAGGCTCACCCGCCCGCCCAGCCCGGCGACGGGCGCCGCCGGCACCGTGGCGATGCCAAGCGCGGTCTCGCCGGCGAAATAGCGGCCATGGGCGGAATGGATGCAGCCGCTGCCGACCTCGTCTGCACCCAGCAGAACATTGTGCAGCCGCGCCGCCCGGTCGGCGACACAGGCAAGGGCGACATATTCGAGATCGGTGCCCGAGGCGGCGAACACGATGCCGACATCGTCGCCCAGCCCGTAAGCGGCGCGGATGCGCTGCCTGAGCGCATCGAGCACCGCCGGATAGGGGCGGGGCGGCAGGGCGGCGACATGGGCAAAGGCCGCCGGCGAAATGTCGTTCGCGGTCGACGAGGCATAGGCCAGCACCGGCTGCGGCCAGGGGGCGGAATGATAGCGGTTGGCAAAGCCCGGCGGCGACAGGGTGATGCGGGCATCGCCGCCGCTGGCCATCAGCAGCGCAGCGGCGCGCCCGGCGGCGTCCAGCGCCGCAAAAGACGGGGCGTGGTCGGAGGTCATGGCGCTCCCTAAACCGGAGCTTGATCGCCCGCAAACCAGGCTTTTGGCCGGATCCTTTTTCATTGCCTTGGAGAATGGCGGCGGCGCGCTTATGTGGGCGCGCGATGACCGACATGATCCGTCCCACCGCCATTCCCGATGCGGCGCGCGAGCGCCTGCGGGTGATGTTCATCGCCAAACACGCCAAATGGGGCGGCGGCCTGCACCCCGAAGACGGCAATCACGCGCTCTACCATGTCGAGGTGCGCACGATCCTGGAGGGGCTGGGGCTCAACCTGCTGCTCGCCGACAGCTATGATGCGCTGTTTGCCAATCCGGGCGTCGATTTCGTGTTTCCGCTGCTCAACCGGGGCGGCTTTCTGAACTCGGAAATGCTGCTGCCGTTGCTGTGCACCCGGCTGGGCATTCCCTATCTGGGCGCATCGCCGATCCTGCGCGGCCTGTCCGACGACAAGCATCTGACCAAGCTTGCGGTGCGCGCGCGCGGCGTGCCGACCGCGCCCTGGGCGATCTTCCGGCGCGGCGCGCCGGTGACCGAGGCCGGCGTGCCGATGGCCGAGCGCATGGTGATCAAGCCGAATGCCTCGTCGGCAAGCTGGGGCGTGATGGACGCCCATGACTGGCCGGGCGTGGTCCGCGCGGTCGCCGAGATCCATGACATGGGCCATGACGCGATCCTCGAGCCGTTCCTCAACGGGTCGGATGTCGAGGTGCCGGTCATCACCATCGGCGATCCGGTGATCATGCCGATGATGCTGTTCGAACAGGCCGATCCCAGCCATCTGCGCACCTACTATGAGAAGCGCGATCTGGTCGACCGGGCGCAGAAATATCAGCTGGTCGATTTCGACGATGCCCGGCTGATGCCGCAGATCGCCGATTATACCCGCCGGATCATGGGCGAGTTCGTGCCGTTCGATTATGGCCGCTACGAGTTTCGCGTGAACCCGGAGACGGGGGAGGTCAACTTCCTCGAGGTCAATCTCAACTGCAATTTGTGGTCGGAAAAGGTGTTCGGCCGGTCCGCCGTGCGGGCCGGGCTGACCCAGG
>DBAW01000105.1 GCA_002291855.1 Sphingomonas sp. UBA1000 | reverse complement strand
CGGACATTGCCCGGCCAGTCATGGCCGATCAGCGCCGCCATCGTAGCCTCGGCAAAGCCCGGCCAGCGGCTCCACCCCAGCTCGGCGGCCATGCGCCGCCCGAAATGATCGGCAAGCACCGGCACATCGCCTTCGCGCGCGCGCAGCGGCGGCAGGGTGATGACCTCGAAACTCAGCCGGTCGAGCAGATCGGCGCGGAAGCGATTGCGCGCGACCATCGCCGGCAGATGCTCGTTGGTCGCCGCCACGATGCGCACATCGACACGCACTGGCCGCGACGCGCCGATCCGCGTCACCTCGCCATATTCGACCGCGCGCAGCAGCCGTTCCTGCGCGGCCGCCGACAGCGTGCCCAGCTCGTCGAGAAACAGCGTGCCGCCATCGGCCTCTTCAAACCGCCCTGCCCGCGCGCGGGTGGCGCCGGTAAAGGCCCCCGCCTCATGGCCGAACAGCTCGGCCTCGATCAGCGTTTCGGGCAGCGCGGCGCAGTTCATCACCACCAGCGGCCCGTCCCAGCGCGTGCTCAGCCGGTGCAGACGCTCGGCGACCAGTTCCTTGCCGGTGCCGCGCTCGCCGATCACCAGCACCGGGCGGTTGAGCGCGGCGGCGCGGCTGGCGCGTTCGACCGAGTCGAGAAAGGCCAGCGACTGGCCGATGAATGCGCTTTCCCGTTCCATGGCTGAAACATGGTGCATTTTCCCAAATATTGGCAAGCGGGAAATGCCAATCGCCCGATCCCTGGCCGGAATATTGGCGGTTTTCCGCCATTTCTTCGATTTGGCACGGTGTCTGCAACACACTTTGCGACGCCGGCGATCACAACCGGCCCCGCACACAAGAGTTCAAGGAGGACCAGAATGTCGAACCCGCTTCCCCCCCGCCAGGCCCTTTCGGCGGTGCTGTGCGCGATCCTGTTCAGCGCCACCTGCGTGCTGAGCGCGGTCGGCCCGGCCGGCGCGGTTTCGGCCCACACCCCCCGCGCGGCGATCGGCACGCTTGCCTGATCCCGCATCCGGCCGGGGCGGCTGCCTCTCCCCCCGAACGGCACCGCCCCGGCCACCCCAGAGTTTTCGACAGGAGCACGACCAGATGGGTATTTTCTCCCGCACCCGCGACATCATCGCCGCCAACGTCACCGACCTGCTCGACCGGGCCGAAGACCCGGCCAAGATGGTCCGCATGATCATCCTCGAAATGGAAGAGACGCTGGTCGAGGTGCGCGCCTCCGCCGCCCGGACGATCGCCGACCAGAAGGAAATGCGCCGCCACATCGCCAAGCTTGAAAAGCTGCAGGACGACTGGACGGAAAAGGCCGAACTGGCGCTGTCCAAGGGCCGCGAGGATCTGGCCAAGGCGGCGCTCGTCGAAAAGCAGAAGGCGGCCGACATGGCCGGCCAGCTCAATGCCGAAATCGGCGTGCTCGACGACGCGCTCCAGGCGGCCGAAGCCGACATCCAGAAGCTGCAGCAGAAGCTGCGCGAGGCCCGCGCCCGCCAGAACTCGATCTCCGCGCGGCTGGAATCGGCGCATAACCGGATGAAGCTGCGCGAGGCCTATGCCGGGGCGCGCGTCGAGGAAGCGTTCAGCCGCTTCGACGTGCTGGAGCGCCGGGTCGACATGGCCGAAGGTCGCGCCGACGCCGCCGGCATGGGCAGCGCGCCCAAGACGCTCGAAGACGAGATCGCCGAGCTGCGCACGTCGGACAAGGTCGATGCCGAGCTTGAAGCGCTGAAGGCGCGGCTCGCCAAGCGGGAGGGCTGAGATGGAAGACATCATCGTCCCGCCGCTGATCGTCGGCCTGCTGTTCATCGGGCTGCCCTGGCTGATCCTCCATTATGTGACGCAGTGGAAGAAAAGCTCGGGCATCACCCGCGAAGACGAAAATCTGCTCGAAGACCTTTACGAAACCGCCCGCCGCCTCGACGATCGGCTGCACAGCATCGAACGTATCGTGGCGGCGGACAATCCGGAACTCGGCCTGCGGCCCCAGCCCCAGGACCAGCTGCGCGGCGACGTCCGCAAGATCAGGGAGATGTGAAGATGAACCCGCGCCGCACGACCTTCTATCTCGACAAGCAGAACGCCAAATGGATGGGTGTCTGCTCGGGCATTGCCGATTATCTGGGCTGGGACGTGACCTGGGTCCGGATCGGCATAGTGATGCTGACGCTGTTCGGGGCCTTTCCCTGGACGCTGATCGCCTATCTGGTCGCCGCCTGGGCGGCCAAGCCCAAGCCGTCGGGCCTGTATTCGGACAAGGACGAGGAACAGTTCTGGCAGGGCGTCCGCCGCTCGCCGGCCCGCTCCACCCGCGAGGTGCGCGCCAAGTTCCGCGACATTGACCGCCGGCTCGCCGATGTCGAGCTTTACTATACCAGCCGCAACCGTCGCCTGGCCGACGAAATCGACAGCCTGCGCTGATACCGGCTTCAGGGGGAGATACGCACATGAACTGGAACTGGCTGGTGCCCGTGCTGATCGTCGGATCGATCAGCCTGAGCTGGGCCTTCACCACCTGGGTCCGTGCCCGGCACGGCTATCCGATCGATGACGGCGCCGGCAACATCGTCCACAAGACGACAAGCCTTGAGGACAGCCGCAAGCTGGAACTGCTGGAGCGCGAAAATGGCGCGCTCAAGGGCCAGATCGGGCGGCTGGAAGAACGGATCGCGGTGCTGGAACGCATCGCCACCGACCCCGCCGAACGCACCGCCCGCGCCATCGACGCGCTGCGCTGACCGCCCAAACAGACCGAACAGGATGACCGACAATGGCTGAAGCCCATATCATCCCCAACCTGCCCTGGATCATCGGCGGCGGCCTGCTGATCGGGTTCATGAGCATCATCGGCTGGATCTTCACCACCTGGCTGCGCGTCAGGCATGGCTATCCGCTCGACGGTGCCTGGGGGCAGGCGATCTATCCGCAGAAGAATGAGGAACTGGTCGAGCGCATCCGCCTGCTCAGCCAGGAAAGCGCCCAGCTCCGCGCGGAACTCGGCTCGGTCAAGGACCGGCTCGCCAATGTCGAACGGATCGTGACCGACGAAAGCCACCGTGTGGCGAGCGAGATCGAGGCGCTGCGGCGGACCAACTGACCGCATTTGGTCGATCCGGGTCAGCGCTCAGTCGAAACGCGCTGGCCCGGACAGGGGAACGACGTGCTGAAGGGCAGCAAGGGAGGCAAGGATGCCGGGTTTTGTCTGGTTTTTCGTGGTGGTGGTCGGGATCCCGGTCGTCGCCGGCGTGCTGGGTGACGCCTTCAAGCGCCACCTGCGCTTCAAGGAGCGGCAGCTGGCGGCGGTGAGCAGCGAGACCGCCGAAAAGGCCGCCCAATATGCCGCCCAGGTCGAACGGCTGGAACAGCGCGTGCGCGTGCTGGAACGGATCATCACCGACCGGGGCATGGATCTGGCGACCGACATCGAACGGCTGCGCGACGCGCCGCTCAACTGACCGGAGGCAGGACGATGAACCCGTTTGAAATGGTCGTCCTGATCGTTGCGATCGTCATGATCGGCAATGTGGTGAGGGCCAGATACGCCGCCGGGGGCAAGGCCGGAATCCGGCTCGACGCCGACAGCCGCGCGGAAAAGGAGCGGATGCGCGAGGAAATCGCGCTACTCAAGGACCGGGTGGCGGTGCTCGAACGGCTGGTGACCGAGGACGAAGCGCCCCGCGCGCTCAACCGTGAAATCGAAAAGCTGCGCTCGCGCGACGCCTGAGCGCGCCCGAGCAGGAGGACAAGGATGATGGACCCGATCGTCTATCTGGAAATGGGCCTGATGGGCCTGGCCGGCACCGGCATCGTCACCATGGCCGCGCTCGCCGGCTGGCGCGGCTGGCTGGACCTGAAGCGGCTGGAACTGCAGGAGCGCCGCCCGCTCGATCCCCAGCCCGCGCCCAGCGCGGCGTCGCGGATCGAACTGGCCGACCTGAAAGAACGCATCCGCAAGCTCGAAGCGATTGCCGCCGGGGTCGATCTCTGACCCTGGCACGCGGGCCGGCCCGGGGCCGGGCGCACGCCGCCCCTTAACCCCGCCCGCCGCTTGGGCTATCCGGCCGGCCATGCGCGACTCCACCCCCGCCTCGCCCGATCTGGCCGCCCTCCAGTCCGATTACGAACTGCTCGACGCCGATGACCGTTACCGGCTGCTGATCGATCTCGGCCGCGCGCTTGAACCGATGCCCGATGCGCTCAAGACCGATGCGACGCTGGTGCGCGGCTGTTCAGCCTCGGTCTGGGTCTATCCGACCCGCACCGACTCCGGCCTGCATTTCCTCGCCGATTCCAACGCCGCGATCACCAAGGGCATCATCGCGCTCGTGCTGCTGACCGTGCAGGACCGCGCGGCGGCGGAGATTCTGGCGACGGACATCGACGCCGCCCTCGCCCCGTTCGATCTGCGCAACCAGCTCAGCTCCAACCGCACCCAGGGCATTCCCAATATGATCGCGCTGATCCGCGAAACCGCGGCGCGCTACGCCTAGAGCATTTTCAAGCCGGGTTGACTCACCCGGCGACTCGGAAAATGCGCCAAATCAAAGGCCTGGAGCGGGTTCCGACCCGATTGCATCGGACCGGCGGCGCGCTCAGGCGGCGCGCCTTTCCTCGGCCCGGCGCAGCACGTCATAGGCGGCCTGCACGGCGCGGAACCGTTCCGCCGCCTCGGCATCGCCGGGCTTCACATCGGGATGATTGGCCTTGGCCAGCCGCCGCCACGCCGCCTTGATGGCATCGAAACTGGCATCGGCGTCGAGATCGAGCACCTCGAGCGCGCGCATCTCGTCGCGCGAACGGCTGCCATCGCCCGGCCCGCCCCAGCTGTAATGGGCCGAACGGGCATAGCCGGCGGCACCGCGCGCCTCGCCCTCGGCCCGGGCGGCGGCTTCTTCCGCCCCCAGCCCTTCGAAATAATTCCAGTTGCGGTTGTATTCGGCGGCGTGATCGACGCAGAAATACCAGCGTTCCGGGCTGTTCGGGGCCTTGGGTGCCGGGCAGTCGCCGGGCCGGTCACAGCCCTCGCGGTCGCACAGCCGCACCCGCGCCGCCCCGCGTTCGGAGCCATAGCTGCGCCAGCG
>DBAW01000058.1 GCA_002291855.1 Sphingomonas sp. UBA1000 | reverse complement strand
TCGCAAAAGCTGCCCTATCGCCTGCTCGACACGATTGCCGAGGCCCTGCGACGGGGCACGCCGTTCGCGCTGCTGGCGCGGGCGGTGGCCGGCTGGATGGTGTTTGTCATCCGCGAAAGCCGGGCGGGGCGGGCGCTTACCGATCCGCTCGCCGCCGAGCTGGCCGCACGGGCGCGGGAGCCGGCGCCGCTCGAGGCGCTGCTGGCCTGCCGGGCGGTGTTTCCCGCCGCGCTGGTCGCCGCCGCCCCGGTGCGCGCGGCGATCCTGCGCGCGGCGTCCGCCCTTGCCGACGAAGCCGGGCTGGCGATAGGCAGTTGATTATGACACCGGTTTCCAATAGCTGATCGGGAAAGCGGAGGAGGACACGTGGAGGAACTGCCAATTGGCGATCCCGCCGACATTGCCGGCCGGTTTCTCGCGGCCAGGCGCGCGGCCGCGCCGCTGGCCGATTATCCGGGGTGCCAGCCGGTCGACCTGACCGAGGCCTACCGGATTCAGGACCATGCGATTGCCGGCTGGGGCCATGAGGTCATCGGCTGGAAGGTCGGCCGGGTGCTGCCGCCGCTGTCCGACACGCTCGGCACCGAGCGGCTGGCCGGGCCGATCTTCGCCGCGACGGGGGCCGCAACCGGCGAGGCGGTGGCGATGCCGGTGTTCAGCGGCGGGTTCGCCGCCGGCGAGGCCGAGTTTCTGCTCCGCATCGGCGCGGTGCCGCCGGCTGGCCAGACGCGGTTCAGTCTGGACGAGGCCGCCGCGCTGATCGACGCTGTGCATGTCGGGATCGAGATTGCCAGCTCGCCGCTCGCCACGATCAACGCGCTCGGGCCGCTGGTGGTGATTTCGGATTTCGGCAACAATAACGGGCTGGTGATCGGCCCGGCGGTGCCCGACTGGCGCACCAGCGGCTTTGAACAATGGGACGTGACCACGCTGATCGACGGCATGGCCGTGGGGCGCGGGCAGGCGGCAGCCTTTCCCGACGGGGCGATCGGATCGGCGCGTTTCCTGTTCGAACTGATGGCCGTGCGCGGCATCGCGCTGCGCCCTGGCCAGTGGATTTCCTCGGGCGCGATCGGCGGCGTGCATGATGCGCGGGCCGGGCAGCGGGTCGAGGCCGATTTCGGCGGGCGGTTCAGTGTCGCCTGCGATTTGATCGAAGCGCAGCCAGACCGCGCCTGAGACGGTCGGCCGCGCCAAGGGGAGGGGTTCAGAATGCCGGACACCATGGCCACCATGCCGGTTCCGAAAACGGGACGGCTTCGCTGGGTGATCGTCGCGCTGCTGTTTGCGGCGACCGCGATCAACTATGTCGACCGGCAGATGATCGGCCTGCTCAAGCCGACATTGCAGGCCGAGTTCGGCTGGACCGAGACCGTCTATGCCGACATCGTGTTCTGGTTCCAGCTCGCTTATGCGCTCGGTTATGTCGCGTTCGGCAATGTCGTCGACCGGATCGGCGCGCGGCTGGGCTATGCCATCGCCTTCATCATCTGGACGGGGGCGCACATGCTGCATGCCGCGGCAGGCTCGGTGGCGGGCTTTGCCGGTGTGCGCTTCCTGCTCGGCATCGGCGAAAGCGGCAATTTCCCCGCCGGGCTGAAGGCGGTGACCGAATGGTTTCCCAAGCGCGAACGGGCACTTGCAACCGGAATCTTCAACGCCGGCGCAAATGTTGGCGCGATTCTCACGCCGCTGATCGTGCCAGCGCTGACGCTGGCCTATGGCTGGCGCGGGGCGTTCGTCATCACCGGCGCGGTCAGCCTGATCTGGCTCGTCGCCTGGCTGGCGCTCTACCGGCGGCCGCGCGAAAGCCGGCGGCTGTCGGCGGGCGAACTCGCCTATATCGAAAGCGACCCTGCTGATCCGGCGGCGCGCGTCCCCTGGTCGCGCCTGCTCGGGCGGCGCGAGACCTGGGCGTTTGCGGCCGGCAAGTTCCTGACCGACCCGATCTGGTGGATGTTCCTGTTCTGGCTGCCCGATTTTCTGGTCAAGCGCCACGGGCTCGATCTCAAGACCTTCGGGCCGCCGCTGGTGGTGATCTATGTCGTCTCCGACCTTGGCTCGATTGTCGGCGGCTGGATCTCGTCGCGGCTGATCCAGCGCGGCTGGACGATCAACGCGGCGCGCAAGGTGACGATGCTCGGCTGCGCGCTGGCGGTGACGCCGATCTTCTTTGCGCAATGGGTCGACAATCTGTGGGTCGCGGTGGCGATCATCAGCCTCGCCACCGCCGCGCATCAGGCCTGGTCGGCCAATCTCTACACGCTGCCTTCGGACATGTTCCCGCGCAAGGCGGTCGGCTCCGTGATCGGCATCGGCGGCACGGCGGGCGCGGTCGGGGGGATGATCTTCTCGCTCTATATCGGTCAGGTGCTGGAACGGATCGGCACTTACAGCCTGATCTTCATCGTCGCCGGCTCGGTCTATCTGATCGCGCTTGGCCTCATCCAGCTCCTCGCCCCCCGGCTCGACGAACCGGCGGGCGACTAAGGCTGGCCGTCGGATGACCCGGAGGACGAGTGACGTCGTCCCCCGGTCGAGGCGTCAGGCGGCTGCCGCAGTTTCGGGGGCCGATCCGCCACGCGGCGGCGGCAGGAAATCGTCCATGCGCAGGGCCGGGTGCGGATAGACGAACTGATTGGCGGCCATCGGCAGCACAAAGCCCTCGGCCGCGCCCGGCATGAAATAATTGCCCTGATAGATATTGGGGTGGCACATCTCGGTGCCCTCGACATAGGCATCGCCGATCGGCGCATATTTGAGATCGGTGCCGAACACAGCATACATCGCCAGGTCGACAAAGTTCATATGTTCGATGGTGCCGCGCAGATGCGTGTCCTGCGCGATGATCGCGAACAGCGAATGGCGGGCATAATAAAGCGCCGCCATGTCCTTCACCACCTGATTGAAATCATGGGCGCCGTCATGGTGGATGATGTGGCGGATGCCATGGGCTTCCAGCATCACATGGCGGACATAGGAGGGCACGTCGCCATGGAACAGGCGCACGCGGCCGACCGCTTCGGGGAAGGTCCGGCGGATCCGTTCATAGGCGAACTGGAGGAAGGGCGGGTTGATGTCCACCAGATCAAGGTCGAAATCAAACCTGCCCATGCACCCGGCGAAAATCGACGATGATCCGCCCATATAGACGCCGACCTCGACCAGCCGGTCGAAGCTGCCGTTGAAATCCCGCAGCACATTGACGAGATCGAAATAATATTTGGCCGAGCACTGATCCTCGTAATGAAGATCGGTTTGGGCGATCCGGTTGGCGATCATGTCGAAAATCTTGTTCCTGTTGCGGAACATCTCGAACAGGCCGCGCGCCTGAAAGCCGGAGTTGACCCTCACGCCCAGTCGGGCGGCCGGATCGGCCACGTCCTGCAACGACGTGTCGGGATCGATAAACGTTCCAAAGCTGCTCACTGAAACGCCCCTATGCTGTCGCCGGCTGCCGGCCCTGACAGTCTTATAGGCGCGTTAACCATCACGCCGCGGCAAAGGCCGAAAAATCCGGAGCCACGGGAATGGACCGCGGCTCAGCAGGTGATCCCGGCGTGGCAGCCGGTCGCCCGTGCGCACGCCCTGCCGCGCCACGGCACCGGGATCATGATCGCATTCCCGCGTGATCGCGAAGCGGTCTCAGCTCTCGCTTTCGAACCCGATCCGTCCGGCGGCCGCGCCCGACATGATGAAGCCGATGGGGCGTTCGCTTTCTTCTTGCAGGTGGGCGATCAGGCTGGCGGTGCGCGCCAGCAGCGAGATGCCCTTGAGCGCGGCGAGCGGAAAGCCCGCATCGAGCATCACCGCCGGGATCGCGCCATTGACGTTGATCGGCAGCGCGCGGCCAATGGCCTCGGGAAGCACGCGCTCGATGGTGCGCAGCATGGCGATATGCTTGCCCGCCATCCCATGCTCGGCGGCGAGCGCCAGCAGGCGGTGGGCGCGGGGGTCGCCGCCTGAATGTTGCGGGTGGCCAAAGCCGGGGATCGCCTTTTTCTCGGCACGCAGCGCGCGGACCGCAGCGACGGCCGTTGCGGCGGGATCGCCGCCTTCGGCATCGGCCACCACCTGCGCATAGAATCTGCCCGCGACTTCGGCGCTGCCCAGGACGACCGAGCCGCAGCCGAGCAACCCGGCGGCAACCGCGCCATGAAAGGCCTCGGGGGCCGCGGCATAGGTCATGCGTGAGGCGACGACGCTGGGCACCAGCCCGTGTTCCGCAATCGCGCACAGCACGGCATCGGCGAGCGCCTTCTGCTCCGGGCTGGGCATGTGGCCGGTCACCAGCAGCCAGAAATAGCTGGTGAAATCGACCCGGCCGATCACCTCGCTGCACAGGTCGAGCCCGCGCACCGTGATGCTCGTGGCATCCGAGGTGCAGATCGAGGTGACGGCGTTGTCCTGCTTGCCAATGCGCATGATGCACTCTTTTCGTTATACGAAGTTGATTTCGTTATTCGAAGAATATACCCTGACCATATTGGCAAGGCAAGAAGTTGGGATCGGGCGGATGAAGGCAGGACCTCTCGCGGGCGTTACCGTGCTCGAAATGGGCACCTTCATCACCGGCCCGGCGGCCGGGATGCTGCTCGCAGACCTCGGCGCGGATGTCATCAAGGTCGAGCAGCCGGGCACGGGCGATCCGTTCCGCAGCTTCAAGGGCGGCCTCTATTCGCCGCACTTCCAGACCTATAACCGCAACAAGCGCTCGATCACCATCGACCCCAAGAACCCCGACGACCTCGCGGTGCTCGACCGGCTTGTCGCCGATGCCGATGTGTTCATCCAGAACTTCCGCCCGGGCGTGGCGGGGCGGCTGAATGTCGATGCTGCGCGGTTGCAGGCGATCAACCCGCGGCTGGTCTATGCCTCGATCTCTGGCTTTGGCAGCGAGGGGCCGGACCGTGACCGGCCCGCCTTCGACACCGTTGCCCAGGCGGCATCGGGCTTTTTGCGGCTGCTGGTCAATCCGGCGCATCCGCGCGTCGTCGGCCCGGCGATTGCCGATGCGATGACCGGTTTCTATGCCGCGCTCGGCATCCTGGCCGCGCTCAACGAACGGCACCGGACCGGCAAGGGGCGGCTGGTCGAGACCTCGATGTTCGAGGCGATGTGCCATTTCAATCTCGATGATTTCACCCATCTGCTGTCGGCCGATCAGGTGATGGGGCCCTACAGCCGCCCGCACGTGTCGCAGAGCTATGTCTTTGAATGTGCCGATGGCCAGTGGATCGCGCTGCACATGTCCTCGCCGCCCAAATTCTGGGAAAATCTGGCGACCGCTGTCGGCCAGCCAGACATGCTCGCGCGCCCCACCTTTGCCAGCCGCGAGGCGCGCATTGCCCATTATGACGATGTCGTCGCCTTCCTCGCGCCGATCTTCGCCACCCGCCCGCGCGCCGAATGGGCGGCCGAGCTCACCCGGCTCGAAGTGCCCAACTCACCGGTCCATAACTCGGCCGAAGTGCTGGAAAGCGCACAGGCCAAGGCGCTCGGCATCGAGGTCAGCGACCCCGATGGCCCGCATGGCCCTTTCCGTACCATCCGTTTTCCGCTCAGCTTCGATGGCGAGCGCATGGACAGCGTCACCGCACCGCCCGTATTGGGCGCCGACGACGCGGACATCCGCCGCAGCATCGAAAGGCCTAAGCATGGGACTCGCAGGGGCTGAACCAGGCCGGAAGGAAGCGGGGGCAAAGGACCCCGAATTCCTCTCGACCCTCGAACGCGGCCTGCGCGTGCTGAAGGCGTTTGACGAGGATCATCCGGAGATGACCCTGTCCGAGGTGGCGGCCGTCACCGGCCTGCCCCCGGCGGTGGCGCGGCGGTGCCTGATCACGCTGGTCGAGCTTGGCTATGTCGGGCAGCATGATCGCAAGTTCCTGCTGCGCCCGGCGGTGCTGACGATCGGATCGGCCTTTCTCGCCTCGATGCAGATCGAGCAGGTGGTGCTGCCCCCGTTGCAGGTGCTGCGCGACCAGACCGGAGACAGCGCCAGCCTCGCGGTGCTGGCGGGCACCGACATCCTCTATGTCGCCCATGTGTCGACCGACCGGCGGTTCCGGGTCGCGGCCGGGGTGGGCACGCGCTTTCCGTTCCATGCGACATCGCTCGGCAAAGCGATTGCCGCCAATCTTCCCGATGACGAGCGTGCCGCTTTGCTGTCCGGCGCGCCGTTCCAGCGCTTTACCGAGCGCACGGTGACCGAACGGTCCGCACTCAGCGAGCGGCTGAAGTTGATCACCGAACGCGGTTACGATTCCGCGCTCGACGAACTGGACTATGGCATCGTGTCGGTGGCGGTGCCGATCTTCGGGCGCGACAAGCGGGTGATCGCGAGCATCAACTGCTCGACCTCCACCACCCGCATCTCGCAGGACGAGCTGGTGCGCACCCGCCTGCCGCTGCTGCGCGCCACGGCGGGCGAGATCGAGGCGACACTCAGGCGCTGGCCGGCGCTGGAAGCCGCGCTCAAGCCCTAGCGGTCAGCGGGGACAGTTTCCCCCGGTCCGGGCATCGCCTGTCCGGCCACCCCCGGATGATCCGACAATGACCCGCGCATGAGCGGTGGATGAGCCGTGCCCTGTTCGGCGCATGGCGCGCCGGCACTGCCGTCGTCGTCGTCGTTTTCGTATATCGAAGTTGACTTCGCAATGCGAAGTTTATAGATGGGCAGTGTCGGAGGGGACCGAAGAAAGCGAACAGCTTCGCAGGGGACCAAAGAAGGGGCGCAAAGCGTCCACAGGGGAGAGAGACATGACCAATCCGGGCTCCAGGATCGTCAGTTCCGTCGCGCTTGCTGCCGCGGGTCTGGCGGCCGCGACATATGCCGCCCCGCTTGCGGCACAGACCAGCGCCGCCACGCCGCCAGCGCCAGAGGCCGAGGATCAGAGCATCATCGTCACCGGCCTGCGCCGCGAGGAAAGCCTGCAGGATACGCCGGCGGCGGTTACCGCGTTCGATTCCCGGGCGATCCAGAATGCCGGGATCGAGCGGCCGGCGGACTTCATCGCGCTCACCCCCAACGTCAATCTGGTCGAGACCCAGAATGCGGGCAATGCGTTCGTCATCATCCGCGGCATCACCCAGAACCGCAATTCGGAGCCCAGCGTCGCGGTGATCGTCGACGGGGTGCAGCAGGTGAACCCCGCGCAGTTCAACCAGGACCTGTTCGACATCGCCCAGATCGAGGTGCTGAAGGGCCCGCAGGGCGGCCTTTACGGGCGCAACGCGATTGGCGGGGCGATCATCATCACCACCAAGAAGCCGACCGACAAATTTTCCGGCAACATCACCGCCGGGATCGACAATGGCTTCGGCTATTTCCTGCGCGGCGGGGTGAGCGGGCCGCTGGCCGACAATGTCGCCTTCCGCGTCGCCGGATCCTATTACAACACCGACGGTTTCATCCCCAACACCTTCCTGGGCGAGGATGCCGATCCGGTCGAGGATTTCTCGCTACGCGCCAATCTGCTGGTCGAGGCGAGCGACCGGCTGACCTTCGACCTACGCGGCTCGGTCAACCAGCTGCGCACACAGGGCCTTTATTACAATATCGTCGGGGATGTGAATGATGTCGCCGATGTGCGGGTGAACAATCCCGGCCAGAACGACCGCGACATCTACAATGTTTCGCTCAAGGTCGAATATGCAGGCGACAATGCCGTCCTGACCTCGATCTCGTCCTACGACACGCTGCAGGAGATCCTGACCGGCGATGCGTTCGACTTTCTGCCGATTGCAGACAGCTTCTTCTTCAACCTGTTCGAGACGATCCTCGGCCCCGGCAACGGCTTCGACCTCAATCAAAGCCAGTTTCTGGACGTCAAGGCCTTCAGCCAGGAAGTGCGGCTGGCGTCGCCTGAGGACGGGCGGGCGTTCAACTGGATGGTGGGCGGCTATCTGATCGACACCCAGCGCTTCATTTCCACCGGCAACATGGTCGATACCGGCAATGGCGTGTTCCCGGTGTTCCGGACGCCCTCGACCAATCCGCTCAATCCGCAGTTCAGCTTTCTGTCGGACGGGCAGAACAATTTCGCCTGGGCGCTGTTTGCCAATGCCGGTTATGAGCTGTCGCCCAAGTTCCGCGTCGATGCCAGCCTGCGCTATGACCGCGACCGGCGCCGCCAGACGACGCTGACCCCGCAGGCGTTCCTGCCGGTGGTGCCAGGCGTGCCGCAGGCGCAGAGCGGTGAAGTGCGCACCGCGGTGTTCGACGACTGGCAGCCCAAGCTCACCCTGACCTGGGAGCCGAGCCGCGATCTGACCCTCTATGGCGGCTATTCGCGCGGCTTCCGCTCGGGCGGCTTCAACCAGACCGGCGTCGGTGCGGAGGCGGTCAACAACGCGATCGTCGGCGTGGGCGACATCTTCCGCGCCGAAACTGCCGACACGTTCGAAATCGGCGCGAAGGCCCAGCTCGGTCCGGTGCGGCTGGCGGGTGCGGCCTATACCACGCTGTCGAGGAACAGCTATTTCTTCGTCTTCCTCGCCCAGTCCTCGACCCAGAATCTCGGCAACATCCCCGAGACGCGGATCAACGGCTTCGAGCTGGAAGCGACCGCCGAAGTGCTGCCCAATCTCGACATCAACGCCGCGATTGGCGTGACCGACAGCGAGATCAAGGACTTTGCCGATGCAAGCGTGATCGGCAACGAGGCCCCGCAAATCTCGCGCTATACGCTGAACCTTGGCATGCAATATGCCGGGCCGATCTCGGACACGGTCGATGGCCTGTTGCGGATCGATTACCGCCGGACCGGCAAGACCTGGTGGGAACCGTTCAACACCACCGTGCGCCAGCCGGTCGACATCGTCGATGCGCGCGCGGGCGTGACGCTGAAGAACGGGCTGTCGATCACCGCGTTCGCGCAGAACCTGTTCGACGAAACCTATAACGCCGAATTCTCGCCGGGCGGCTTCGTGTTCCGCGCCCGTCCGCGCCGCTATGGCGCCGAAATCGGCTTCAAGTTCTGAAGGATCGCAGACATGACCAAGGTGCTGGTGCTCTATTATTCGAGCTATGGCCATATCGAGGCGATGGCAGCAGCCGTTGCCGAAGGCGCGGCGAGCATTGCCGGCACCGAAGTCACGGTGAAGCGCGTGCCGGAGCTGGTGGCCGATGAGGTCGCCAGAGGGGCGGGGATGAAGCTCGACCAGTCAGCGCCGGTTGCCACCCCGGACGAACTGGCCGATTATGATGCGATCATCTTCGGCACCCCCACGCGTTTCGGCAACATGGCGGCACAGATGCGCAACTTCCTCGATCAGACCGGCGGCCTGTGGTTCGCCCGCAAGCTGGTCGGTAAGGTCGGCAGCGTGTTTGTCTCTACCGCCAGCCAGCATGGCGGGCAGGAGACCACCATCACCTCCTTTCACACCACCCTGCTGCATCACGGCATGGTGATTGTCGGCCTGCCCTACAGCTTCGAGGGCAATGCCGAGATGGGCGAGATCAGCGGCGGCACGCCTTACGGTGCCTCGACGCTGGCGGGCAATGACGGCCGCCGGATGCCGAGCGCCAACGAGCTGGCCGGCGCGCGCTTCCAGGGCGCGCATGTCGCACAGATCGCGGCCAGGCTGGCCGCCTGAATGTTTCAGGGACTGAGGGAAAGAGCATCATGACGAGGATCCTTGCCAACCGCCTGCACCACACCGCCTATGTGACCAAGGATCTGGAGGCCACGCGCGCATTCTACGAAGACGTGCTCGGCTTTCCGCTGATGGCCACTTATTGCGAGAAGGACGAGCTGTTCGGCAAGGAGCGCACCTATTGCCATGTGTTCTTCGAGCTGGCCGATGGCAGCGCGCTCGCCTTCTTCCAATTCGCCGATCCCGAAGATCAGGCCGAATTCGGCCCGGAAATGCCGGCCAGCCCGTTCATCCACATCGCGCTGCATGTCGATGCCGACGGGCAGGCCGAACTCGCCCGCCGCATCGCCGCCGCCGGCATCACCGAGCCGCAGACCTATGTGCTCGAGCATGGCTATTGCCGTTCGCTCTACGTCACCGATCCCAACGGCATGATCCTTGAGTTCACCCATGACGACGAGCGTGCCGCGGCGCTTGATGCCGGGCGTCGCGCCGCGGCCCATGCCGAACTGAAGCGCTGGCTGGCAGGCGATCACCGCAACAACAACCCGTTCCGCGCCGCCGAAGCGGCCTGAACCGGCGGGGAAGGGCTGCCGCCGATGCTTGCCGCCCATTCCCCCTTGCATGCGGGCGCTGTGCGGCGGGGCGAGGTCGCGGTTGCTGGCGGCACCATTCCGTTCGTGATGGCGGGGGAGGGTGCGCCCGTCATCCTGCTCCATGGCTGGACGCTCGATCACCGGATGTGGCAGCCGCAGATCGCCGGGCTGGGCAGGGGGTTCCTGCTCGTCATGCCCGATCGCCGCGGGCACGGGCGCGCCACCGCGCCGGGCGATCTGGCGCGCGAGGCCGATGATGTCATCGCGATCGCCGATGCGCTTGGGTTCGGCCGCTTTGCGCTGGTCGGGCTGTCGCAGGGCGCGGTGGTGGCGCTCGACGTGGCGCGCAGGTTCGCGTCGCGCCTGACGGGGCTGGTGGTCTCTGGCGCGCCGCTCCCGTCCCTTGTTGCCCGCGACGAGGTGATCGACCTGCCTGCGTACCGCGCGCTGGTGGCCGCAGGCGATGTGGCGGCGATGCGGCGCGACTGGGCGGCGCACCCGCTGATGCAGACCCACACGCCCGAAGCCGCCGCACGCGCCGCCGCGATGCTTGCCGAATATGACGGGCGCGATCTGCTCACGCCTTCCGATCCGCCGGCCCTGCCGCGCGATGCGCTCGAACAGCTTGCCGTGCCCGTGCTGGCGCTGGCCGGCCAGTTCGATACGCCGTGGCGGCGCGCCTGTGCCGCCGCGCTTGGCCGCGTTGCCGCGCATGGCCGCCATGCCGAGATCGCGGCGGCGGGCCACCTCGCCAATTGCGACAATCCGCAGGGGTTCGATGCCGCGGTCGGCAGCTTCCTGCGCCTGTGTGCCACCCCCAGGGAAAAGCCCGCGCCATGACCACCCGTTTCCCGACCACCCATGTCGGCAGCCTGCCGCGTCCCGAGGCGCTGCTCGATCTCGTGTTCGCGCGCGAAGGGGGCGAGCCGGTGTCCGAGGCGGCGTTCGACGCCGCGGTCGAGGACGCGACGGCCTATGTCATCAAGCGCCAGATCGAGGCGGGGGTCAGCATCGTCAATGACGGCGAACAGTCCAAGCCGTCCTACGCCACCTATATCAAGCACCGCCTGTCGGGCTTTGGCGGCGAGGCGGGGCAATATGCGTTTCAGGATCTTGAGGAGTTTCCCGGCGCCAAGGCGCAGGTGTTCGGCAACAAGGGCCGCGCCAGGCGCTCGGCACCGGCCTGCACCGCGCCCATCGCGGTCATCGACATGGATGCCCCGCGCATCGATGCCGCGCGGCTGAAGCGCCTCGCCAACGGCCATGCGACCTTCATGTCGGCGGCGTCGCCCGGCGTGACCGCGCTGTTCTTCCCCAACCAATATTATGCGACCGACGAGGAATATGTGTTCGCGCTGGCCGAGGGGCTGCGCCACGAATATGAAACCATCGCGGCGGCGGGCATCACCCTGCAGGTCGATTGCCCCGATCTGGCGATGGGCCGCCATGTCCAGTTCACCCATCTCGGCCTCGCCGAGTTCCGCACGCGCATCGGCATGAACATCGCCGCGCTCAACCACGCGCTCCGCAACATCCCTGCCGAGCAGTTGCG
The DNA here is from genome assembly GCA_002291855.1 of Sphingomonas sp. UBA1000. Lineage (GTDB taxonomy): Bacteria > Pseudomonadota > Alphaproteobacteria > Sphingomonadales > Sphingomonadaceae > Sphingomonas_B. The sequence goes on along the minus strand of DBAW01000058.1, from coordinate 14,343 downwards.
CATGCACCTGTGCTGGGGGAATTATCCCGGCCCGCACCACTGCGATGTGGCGCTGAGCGAGATCGCCGACATCGTCTGGCAGGCCAAGCCGCAGACCGTGCTTCTGGAAGGGGCAAATCCGCGCCACGCGCACGAATACGCCTTCTTCGCCGACCATCCGCTGCCCGATGACAAGATCCTGTGCCCCGGCATGGTCGAGCCGCAAAGCCCCTATATCGAGCACCCCGAACTGATCGCCCAGCGCATCGGCCGCTATGCCGACCTCATCGGGGCCGATCGGGTGATGGCCGGGGCCGATTGCGGCTTTTCGGTGCACGCAGGCAGCAATGCGCTCGACCCCGAGATCGTCTGGGCCAAGCTCGCCGCCCTCGCCCAAGGCGCGGAGATTGCGCGCCGCCGCTTCTGACGATGCCGCAGTGCGGATGCCGCACGCGCGGGCCGACCGGGCCTGAACATGCCGGTCGTTGGCTGGGCGCGTGATCCGGCGCGCCGGGCGATGCCCGCCCGGCAAACGGCAAGCGGCAGGCGGCAGGCGGCAGGCGGCAACAGGCGTCAGGCCTTGCCCGTCACGTCCCCGGCTGCGGTCTTGCGCGCCACGCGGCGGTTCCTGGCCGCCCCCAGCCGCTCCAGCGGGTTCACCAGCGCCTCATAGCGGCCAAACAGATGCTCGACCCGGTCACGGTCGCTGGCAAAGGGGGCGGGGCGATAGAGGCGGTCGACCGCGGCGTCGAGCGCGGCATGGGCCTTGCGCAGATTGGCGGGCATCGTGTCGGGATCATAGAGATCGGCAAGGCTCGACATGGGATGCGCGGCGCGGGCATCGAGCACGGCTTGCGCCAGTGCCTCGATCTTTTCGCGCTGGGCCGGGGATGCGTCGGGCCATGGGAAGGTGTTGTAGACCACGCCTACCGAATACATGAAGTCGGACTTCATCCGGCCTGTGACGGCTTTCATCCACGCCATATGGATTGTGCTGGTTAGGATACCAAAATCCCAGAGCGTTGCATCGGCCAGCAATCTTAGCTTGTCGCTGGGAATCGTTGGCGGCTCTAGCCATCCAATGGGTGCATAATCCCGGCGCTCAGAGCTGACTTGTGGGATCACGAGGAAAGGAGATTTCGGGATCACGGTTACATGGAAGTTTGTCGGATAATCTGACAACGCAGAGGTTGAACTGCCGGGGGTAGGGCGCGCGCCGTCTGGCCTTCCTCTCGGACCCACCAGGCCCCTCCGAAAATCTCGCACGCCGGCTAGCCGCTCGCGGACGAACAAGGAGTTCCTGATCCGGTCAGGTGCCGCATCCTGAAGGACCAAGATCCAGCGTTTTGTATTGTTTATGTATTCCTCCGCTCCGAGAAACGGCCTAACAAAATCGAGAATTTCCGGCTCTCGTTCGGCCAGCTCCGCCCGTTCGCCGCCTCTGAGAATCATGTAGCCGCCATCGACCGGTTTGCTGCCCGTAATCAGCCGCGCCGCCCCATTGATCGGCCTGCTTTCCTCCTTCACCACAAGGTGCCTGTTCGCCACCCCGCGCGCATCGAACAGATAGGCGGTCAGCGCAGTATGTTGGCTTTCGACGGGATCGCCCTTGATGTCGGGATAGGAGAATAACCGCTTTTCGACGGGTTCGTTGTCGCGGTGGGCGAGGCCGACAATCACCACATGCACATGCGCCTTGCCGCGCGCCTCGCTGCCCCAGCTGAAGGTGCGGTGGGCAAAGGCGATTTCCAGCCCGCAGCGGTCGAACAGCACCGGCCAGAGCTGGGCCACCTGTTCGCCCTGGCAGATCGAGTTGGTCGACACAAAGGCGACGCGGATGCGGCGATTGGGCTGAAGATACTGCCCGGCCTTGATAAACCACGCCGCGACATAATCGAGGGTCCCGCCGCTGCCGCCCAGCCCGGCAATCCGGCGCACCTGTTCGCGCTGCATCTGGGTCTGGAACTTCGCCCCCACGAACGGCGGGTTGCCCATGATGTAGCTGCACCGCTCAGGGGGAAGCAGCGCGGCCCAGTCCGTCTCCAGCGCATCGGCGTGCAGGATATGCGCGCTGTCCTTCAGCGGGATGCGGGCGTAGTTGAGCCGGAACGCATCGTTGATCTCGTTATTGGCGATATGGTCCATCATCCACATCGCCACCTCGGCAATGCGGGCCGGGAATTCCTCATATTCGATGCCGTAGAATTGATCGACCGTGACGCGCGACAGCAGCGCCGCATCGATCTGCTGGTCGCCATATTGGGCCTTGAGCGCTTCCAGCTCCAGCCGCCGGATTTCGCGATAGGCGATGACCAGAAAATTGCCGCAGCCACAGGCCGGATCGAAAAAGGTCAGCCGGGCCAGCTTGTGCTGAAACTCGGTCAGCGCCCGGTCGCGGCCGGTGCGGCGGGCGATGATCGCCGCCAGCTCGGCCTTCAGATCGTCGAGGAACAGCGGGCCGATGACCTTCAGGATATTGGCCTCGGTGGTGTAATGCGCGCCCTTGGCCCGCCGTTCCTTGGCATCCATCACCGACTGGAACAGTGATCCGAAAATCGCCGGCGACACGCCCGACCAGTCATGGCGGCACACGTCCAGCAGCTGGCGGCGCATCTCGGCGGTGAAATGCGGCGTGCGCAGCCGGCCGGCGAACAGGCGGCCATTGACATAGGGGAACTGGTTGAGTTCGGCCTGAAGCGTGCTCTGGCGCTGGTTGACGGTGCCGTTGGAGCCGTCCGGCGTATCGAGCACGTCGAACAGATCGTTGAGCACGCGGCCGACATCGCTGCCATCGGGTTTGGTGTCGTTTTCCAGCAATTGCAGGAAAATGTCCTTGGGCTGGAAAATGCCGGTGTCGTCGGCAAACAGGCAGAACAGCAGCCGCACCAGCAGCCGTTCCAGATCATGGCCGACATAGCCGGTGTCCTCCAGCGCGTCGTGCAGCCTGCCCATCAGTTCGGCCGCCTTGATCGTCACGCCCGCCTGGGTTTCGAAGCTGACCCTGCGCCCGAGCATGAAATCGAACGCGGTGATGTGCTTGTGCAGATCCTTGAGGTGGAAAGTCAGCTCTTTGCCGGTTTCCAAATCGAGCAGCCGCCAGCGCTGAAAATCGCAGCTGAGCACGTAACGCGGCTGTTCGGTCGGGTGGATGCCCTCGACATAATCGAGCGCCTGCCCCTGTGCCCGGTCGAGATCGCGATTGCTGCTTTTCTGTTCGACCAGCAGCGTGCCGGGCCAGAACAGATCGATAAAGCCATGCTTGCGCGACAGCAGCCTGACCCGCTGTTCATAGATCGCCACCTGTTTGCGGCGGATGCCGAAAATCTCGAAAAACTCGTTGTAGAAGGTTTGGGTTTCGCCCTTTTCGTAATGGGCGTTCTTCCAATCTTCGCTGAACGACTTGGCGCGCCGCCTGATCTCATCCCAGCCGAGCCGCATCCTTCCCCCCTGTTTGCGCCCAAGGGTGTAACGCTGCGGAGCTGATAGGTCCATCGGTGCGCAACGGCGCGACGGGCAGGGGATGGAAGGAAAAGAGGCCGCTTATCAGCGGGCAAGCGTGGCGGAGACGGAGGGATTCGAACCCTCGGTACGAGTAATCCCCGTACGGCGGTTTAGCAAACCGCTGGTTTCAGCCACTCACCCACGTCTCCGGATGCGGCGGAAGCGGCGCTATAGCCGGGGGCGGCGCGCGGATCAACCGGGGGCGTGACAAACTTCGGCATGGCGCGTGCGGCGGGGATATTCACCCTTCAGACAGGTTGGGCTAGCTTAACCCTTGGGGACGCCCCGGCAGCAGCCGGGGCAGGCATATGCACGAGACGGAAAAAGGGACGCAGGGCATGAAGATCACGCAGCAGGGCCGGCACGGCCTCCGGGCGGCGATGATGGCGTCGCTGGCGCTGGGCATCGCCGCCGCGCCGGTGGCGGGGGTGGCGCAGGTCAAGACCATCGACCCCAACAGCGCGATCGACGCCGATCTCGCGCCCCGCACCCAGCCGGCCCCGGCCCCCGCAACACCGCCGGCCGAGACGATCTATTATGGCGACACCAGCCCGCCGGGCCAGCCGGGGCCGGGTCAATCGATCCCGGCTGAGCCGGCTCCCCCGCAGCCGGGCGGCAGCGCCCCCGCGACACCCGCCGCCGTGCCGCCGTCGCCGGCGGTCAAGGCGTATCGCGAGGATGATCTGATCGGCGCTGCCGAAGGGGTGTTCGGCAAGGGAGCCAAGGGCCTGGCGGATATTATTCGCAAGGTGTTGAAGGATCAGGGCGAGCCCAGCGCCTATATCACCGGGCGCGAGGCGGGCGGCGCGCTGGTCGTCGGGCTGCGTTATGGCTCGGGCACGCTGTTCCACGCGGTCGAGGGGCAGCGCCCGGTTTACTGGACCGGGCCTTCGGTGGGCTTCGACGCCGGCGGCGATGCCGGGCGGACGTTCGTGCTCGTCTACAATCTGCACGACAGCCAGGAGCTTTATCAGCGTTTCCCGGCCGGGCAGGGGACCGCCTATTTCATCGGCGGCTTCACCGCCAGCTATCTGCGGTCAGGCGATGTGGTGCTCATCCCGATCCGGCTGGGCGTCGGCATGCGGCTGGGTGCCAATGTCGGCTATATGAAGTTCACCGAGAAGCAGAACTGGTTCCCGTTCTGAGCGGCGTTGACCGGGCCGGCGCGCGACGGAAACCGCGCGCCGGATAAAGGCTGTCGTCAGCCCACAAACCGCCAGCGCAGCGTTTCGCCGGCATGGAAGGGCACGACATGGGTGCCGCCGGCCGGCACGCTGTCCGGCACCGTCTGCGGCGCGCGTTCAAGCGTGATCCGCCCATCGTTGAGCGGCAGACCGTAAAAGCGCGGGCCGTGTTCGGAGGCAAAGCCCTCCAGCCGGTCGAGCGCGCCTTCCTCTTCAAACACCGTCGCATAGCTTTCGAGCGCATAGGGGGCGTTGAAAATGCCCGCACAGCCGCAGCTGCTTTCCTTGGCGTGGATTTCGTGCGGCGCGCTGTCGGTGCCGAGGAAATATTTGGGCGAGCCGGAGGTCGCCGCCCGGCGCAGCGCCAGCCGGTGCCGCTCGCGCTTGGCGACCGGCAGGCAATAGGCATGGGGGCGGATGCCGCCCGCGAACATCGCGTTGCGGTTGATGATCAGATGCTGGGGCGTGATCGTGGCGGCGATGTTCGGCCCGCCATCGGCAACGAAATCGACCGCATCGGCGGTGGTGATATGTTCGAACACGATCCGGAGCGCCGGGAAATCCTGCACCAGCCCGATCAGCACCGAATCGATGAACGCCGCCTCGCGGTCGAAAATGTCGATATCGGCGTCGGTTACCTCGCCATGGATCAGAAGCGGCATGCCGATGCGCTGCATCGCCTCCAGCGCCGGATAGATGTTGCGGACATCGGTGACGCCGTGGGCCGAGTTGGTCGTCGCATGCGCGGGATAGAGCTTGCACGCCGTCAGCACGCCGGTTTCAAAGCCGTGGGCAATCTCGTCCGGATCGGCGTCGTTGATCATGTAATAGGTCATCAGCGGGGTAAAATCGGTCCCCGGCGGCAGCGCGGCGAGAATGCGGTCGCGATAGGCGGCGGCCGCCGCGACGGTGGTAATCGGCGGCTTCAGATTGGGCATCACGATCGCACGCGCAAACTGCCGCGCCGTATAAGGCGCGACCGAGGCGAGCATGTCACCGTCGCGCAGATGGACATGCCAGTCATCGGGCCGGCGGATGGTGAGCCGGTCGATGGCAGCGGAACCGGCGGGGGCGGGGCGATGCTCTTCCTTTTCCATGTCGGTCTCCTTAACTGGTGCGCATGGCCCAAACCACCCTTATCGGCCGCGCGATCATCCGCCTTTCGGGCGATGAGGTGCGCGATTTCCTGCAAGGACTTGTCACCCAGGATGTGCGCCGCGTCACCGCCGATGCGCCGCGTTATGCCGGGCTGCTGACGCCGCAGGGCAAGGCGCTGTTCGATTTCATCCTGTGGGCGGACGGCGCGGACATTCTGATCGATTGCGAAGCGGCGGCGGCAGAGGCGCTGGTGCGTCGCCTGTCAATCTACCGGCTGCGGCGGCGGATCGACATTGCCATGGATCCGGGCGTCGCCGTCCACTGGGCGGCGGATGGCGAGCGGGGCGTGGCCGATCCCCGGCTGGCCGCGCTCGGCCGGCGCTGGCTGGAGCCGGCGGAGACGGGTGAGGCGGCAGAGACGGGTGCGGATGCGCGCTGGGCGGCGCACCGCCTGTCGCTCGGCGTGCCGGAAGGGATTGGCGATCTTGGCCAGGACCGGACCTTGTGGCTTGAAACCAACGCCGCCGAACTGGACGGGGTCAGCTTCACCAAGGGCTGTTATGTCGGGCAGGAGAATACCGCCCGGATGAACTATCGCCAGAAGGTATCGCGGCGGCTGCTGCGCGTCGACGGGCCGGACGGGCCGGTGTTCGACCGCCGCCGGGTCGAGGCACCGGGCGACGACGCCTTCATTCCCGACTGGCTGGCCCCGGCCTTCGCCGCAGCCGGATGAGCGCGACGAGCGCGATCCCCGCCCAGATCACGTTGAGCGCGGCCGACGGGATCGCCCCGTTCCAGCCGCTGTTGACGATGAAGCCCACCGCCCCGGCTAGGTTCATCGCCTGATAGGCTGGGCTGGCCGCGGCGATCCGCCCCGCGGTCAGCAGGCCGTAAGCAACAAGGATCAGGAGCGCGCCGCCCCAGCCCGCAATCTCGACCCAGATCGGCGTCACCAGCCGAGCGATGCCTTCAGCCGCTGCGCGCCGGCATGGCCCTGCGCATCGGCAGGGCCGGCCCCGTCATAACGGGGGACGATGTGCAGATGGGCGGGAAAGCTGCGGCCCGGGCCAGTGCCGGCCACCGCCGCAACGACGGTAAAGCCGGTGGCACCGAATGCCGCCTGCTGTGCCCGGCCGGTCGCCTCCGCCGCGCGGTAGAGCGCCATGCGCACCGGTTCGGGCAGATCCTCGATCCGTGCCACCGCCCGACGCGGGATAACGAGCGCCTGGCCCGGCGCGGTCGCCGCCGGCGGCAGCGCGATCAGCGCCTCCGCCGATGCAGCGATCACCGCCCGCCCGCCATCGGCGCGCAGCAGGCAGGAAAACGGGTTGGCCGGATCAAGCAGCGGAGCAGCCAGAGTGGCAGGCAGCGGCGCATTTGCCGCTGCCGCCGCCATGGCCAGTCCGGCCAGCATCATCACGAAGCGAGTTTCCGCAGCACGTAAGGCAGGATGCCACCGTTCAGGAAATAGTCCAGCTCGTTCACCGTATCGATCCGGCACCGGGTCGCGAACGTCTCGGTGCTGCCATCGGCGCGGCGCAGCGTCACCTCAACGTCCTGACGCGGCTTCAGCCCGGCGACATTGGTGATGGTGAAGGTTTCGGTGCCGTCGAGGCGCAGCGTCTTGCGGTCAACGCCATCGGCGAACTGGAGCGGCAGCACGCCCATGCCAACGAGGTTCGAGCGGTGAATGCGCTCGAAGCTTTCGGCGATGACGACGCGGACGCCGAGCAGGTTGGTGCCCTTGGCCGCCCAGTCGCGCGACGAGCCGGTGCCATATTCCTTGCCGGCAACGACGACCAGCGGCGTGCCATCGGCCTTGTGGCGCATCGCCGCGTCGTAAATCGCCATGACCTCGCCCTGATAGCTGGTCATGCCGCCTTCGACGCCCGGCACCATTTCGTTGCGGATGCGGATATTGGCGAAGGTGCCGCGCATCATCACCTCATGGTTGCCGCGACGCGCGCCATAGGAGTTGAAGTCGGCGCGGGCGACCTGATGCTCCGTCAGGTAACGGCCCGCCGGGCTGTCGGCCTTGATCGAACCGGCCGGCGAAATGTGGTCGGTGGTGATCGAATCACCCAGGATCGCCAGCGGCTTGGCATCGACGATGTCGGCAACCGGGGCCGGCGTCATGCCCATGCCCTCGAAATAGGGCGGGTTGGCGACATAGGTCGAACCGGCGCGCCACGCATAGGTGTCGGAGCCTTCGACATTGATGCCGCGCCACTTCACATCGCCGTCGAACACATTGGCATAGCGCGACGCGAACATGTCGCGGGTGACGCTGGCATCCATCAGCGCGCGGACTTCGGCGTTCGAAGGCCAGATGTCCTTCAGATAGACGTCCTGACCGTCGCTGCCCTTGCCGATCGGCGTCGTCACCATGTCGTCGCGCACCGTGCCCTTGAGCGCATAGGCGACGACCAGCGGCGGCGAGGCGAGGAAGTTGGCGCGCACATCGGGCGACACCCGGCCTTCGAAATTGCGGTTGCCCGACAGGACCGAGGCGGCGACCACGTCATTGTCGTTGATCGACTTGCTGATCGGTGCCGGCAGCGGGCCGGAATTGCCAATGCAGGTCGTGCAGCCATAGCCGACAAGGTTGAAGCCAATGGCGTCGAGATCGGCCTGCAGCCCCGATTTTTCCAGATAGTCGGTGACCACCTGGCTGCCGGGGGCAAGGCTGGTCTTGACCCAGGGCTTGCGGGTCAGGCCCTTTTCGCGCGCCTTGCGGGCGACGAGACCGGCGGCGACCAGCACCGACGGGTTGGAAGTGTTGGTGCAGCTGGTGATCGCGGCGATCACGACATCGCCATCGGCAATGCCATGATCGGTGCCGTCGACCGCATGACGGCCAGCGGCCCGGCCCTCGACCGAGGCGTTGAACACATTATCGACTTCGCCCAGCGACACCCGGTCCTGCGGCCGCTTCGGCCCGGCGAGCGAGGGCTGGACACTGCCCATGTCGAGTTCGAGCGTGTCGGTGAACACCGGATCGGGCGTGCCGGCGTCGCGCCACATGCCCTGCGCCTTGGCATAGGCTTCGGTGAGCGCGATGGTTTCTTCGGGACGGCCCGTGAGGCGCATATAGTCGAGCGTCTGCGCATCGACCGGGAAGAAGCCGCAGGTCGCGCCATATTCGGGCGCCATGTTGGCGATGGTCGCGCGGTCGGCAAGGCTGAGCGCGTCGAGGCCGGGGCCGTAAAACTCGACAAAGCGGCCGACCACGCCCTTCTTGCGCAGCATCTGGGTGACGGTGAGCACCAGATCGGTCGCGGTGATGCCTTCGGCGAGAGTGCCGGTGAGGCGGAAACCGACGACTTCGGGGATCAGCATCGACACCGGCTGGCCGAGCATCGCGGCTTCCGCCTCGATGCCGCCAACGCCCCAGCCGAGCACGCCGAGGCCATTCACCATCGTGGTGTGGCTGTCGGTGCCGACCAGCGTGTCGGGATAGGCCACCGTCTCGCCCGCCGCATCGGCCGACGACCAGACGGCGCGGGCCAGATATTCAAGATTGACCTGATGGCAGATGCCGGTGCCCGGCGGCACGACGCGGAAATTGTCGAGCGCCTTGGACCCCCATTTCAGGAACTCATAGCGTTCCATGTTGCGCTGATATTCAAGGTCGACATTCTGTTCGAACGCCTTGGGATTGCCGAACTCGTCGACCATCACCGAATGGTCGATGACCAGATCGACCGGGACCAGCGGGTTGATCTTCTGCGCGTCGCCGCCCAGCCGGTTCATCGCGTCGCGCATCGCCGCCAGATCGACGACGCAGGGCACGCCGGTGAAATCCTGCATCAGCACGCGCGCCGGGCGATACTGGATCTCGCGGTCCGAACGGCGCTCGCGCTGCCAGTCGGCCAGTGCCTGCACGTCCTCGACCGTCACGGTGACGCCGTCTTCGAAGCGGATCAGGTTTTCAAACAGCACCTTCATCGAAAAGGGCAGGCGCGACACATCGCCGACCTTCGCCGCCGCCTTGGCGATGGAGTAATAGGCGTAGCGCTTGCCGCCCACCTCAAGCACGGAGCGGGTGGAGAGCGTGTCCTGGCCGACAGCGGTCATGGGGCGTGTCCTCTTTTGTCTGGGGCCAGTGGTCCTGGCCGCGTTTCGCTGAAAATCCCGGCGCTCCTAGCAAGCCCGGTCAAGCTCGAAAAGGGCGCGAAATGTGCCATTGCGGCACGGCCGGGCAAAACCGGCCGCCAATCACGCCTTTGTCACATATCTGAAGCCTGTGTTAACTACCCGCTCGTGCCTGACCGGTCGGCATGGCCGCCTGCCACGTCATCGCGCAAAGGGGTAATATAGGATGAAGAAACTGTTTCTGGCCGCCACCGCGGCCATTGCGATTGCTGCCGCGGCGCCGGCCGATGCCGCCACGCTGATCTTCACGATCACCAATGTCGGGGGCGACGATCGCGGCGATTTCAGCTTCACGCTCGACACCACGCGCGCGCCGGACATCGTGCTGGCGGACAGCGTGCGCTACACCTCGGGGATCCAGGTGACCTATCGCGACGTGCCGGGCGTTGGCAACGGCACGCTGTCGACCGGGCTGACGGTGTTCACCAGCCGGCAGCAGGGCGGGCTGATGCTGGGCGCGCTGCCTTTCGGCAATTTCCGCGTGATCAACACCACGCTGATCACCAACACCAGCTTCAACTCGTCGCTGCCGCGCAGCCAGAACCTGCCGGTTTTCCGCCTCGGCACGTTCGACATCTCGACGACCGCGCAGAACAGCGGCCCGCGGCCGTTCGACAATTACCGCATCACCATCGCCGAAGTGCCGGAACCGGCGACCTGGGCGATGATGGTGATCGGGTTCGGTGCCGCCGGCTATGGCCTGCGCCGCCGCCGCGTCGCCTACACGCTCGCCTGATCCAGCGCCGGGCCGGACGGAATATCCGTCCGGCCCGCTGCGTCACTTTTTTTCTCGTTCAGGTCCTGAAGCCGAGTGCGCGCCATGCGCGGCTCGCGCTCCAGCTGGCCTGCCTGCTTGATCTGCCGGCGCAGCTCGTCGCGCTTCTCGTGGATCGAGGCGATGACCGGGCCGACCGCGACCCCGAGATCGACAAGCACCGCCTCCGACAGCTGGAGCGAGCTTTCGAGCGTTTCAGGCACCGCATCGGTCGCCCCGGCCTTGTAGAGTTCGGCGGCATGATCGGCGTCGCGGGCGCGCGCGACGATGGTCAGCCCCGGCACCCAGCCGCGCACCCGCCGCGTCAGCTGCACGCTCAGCACCGGATCGTCCATCGTCAGGATCAGCGCCTGGGCATGGCCGAGGCGCAGCCGGTCGACCATGTCGGGCCGGCTGGCATCGCCGAACAGCACCGGATAGCCCTCCCGCCTCGCAGCGGCGACGGTGTCGATATCCGATTCCACCGCCACGAACGGCTTGCCATGCACTTTCAGCATGTCGGCCACCATCTGGCCGACCCGGCCGAATCCGATGATCACCGTGCCGCCGGGGCTGTCGTCGCCGATGTCCATGTCCGCCAGCCGCTCGATCCGGCGGCCAAGATCGCGACCGAGCCGGGCGAGCAGCGGGGTAAGCGTCAGCCCCAGCGCGGTGACGGTCTGCCAGAAAGCGGCATCGCCGGCGGCGATCAGGCCCGCCTGCGATGCCGCGGCGAGCACGATCAGCGTCGTCTCCGATGGCGAAGCCATCAGCACCGCAGTCTGGACCGCCGCGCCGCGATTGATTGCGGCAAGCCGCAGCAGCACCCCGGTCATCAGGGCCTTGACCAGCATCACGCTGATCAGCGCCAGCGTGAGTTCCGGCCAGCTGGCGATCAAGGCGGCGGGATCCAGGCTCATACCCACGGTGATCAGGAACACGCCCAGCGCCAGCCCCTTGAACGGTGCCGTGATCGATTCGACTTCGCCGCGATATTCGGTCTCGGCGATGATCAGCCCGGCGATCAGCGCGCCGACGATGGGCGACAGGCCGGCGGCGCTGGTCGCAAGGCTCGCGGCGATCACGACCAGCAGGCTGGCTGCCAGGAACAGCTCGGGACTTTTGGTGCGCGCGGCCTGGGCGAACATGCGCGGCAGCACCACCCGGCCGCCCACGACAAGGGCAAGGATCGCAGCACTGCCCAGCGCCAGTGTCTGCGCCAGGTCCGACATCGCATCGCCCGCGCGCGAGCCGATCGCGCTCAGCACGAAGATGATCGGCACCAGCGCCACATCCTCAAGCAGCAGCATCGCAAAAGCGGGTCGGCCAATCGCGCTTTTGGTGCCGACCATCGGCAGCACGAGCGCGGTCGACGACAGCGCGAGCGCCACGCCAAGCCCGAAGGCGGCGGCCGGCTGCATCCCGATCAGCCACAGCCCGGTGCCGATCAGCGCGCCCGACCCGAACAGCTCCGCCACGCCGACGCCGAACACCAGCGCGCGCATCCCCCACAGGCGCCGGAACGAAAGTTCCAGCCCGATGGAAAACAGCAGCAGGATGACCCCGAACTCGGCAAAAGGCTCGATCGCCTCAGGCTCGGAGATGGTAAAATAATAGAGCCAGGCATGGCTGGCGACGAGCTGGCCAAGGCCGAACGGGCCGACCAGCGCGCCGACAAGGATGAACCCGATCACCGGGTTGATGCGGAACCGGGCGAAGGCGGGGATAACAAGCCCCGCCGCGCCCAGGATCACAAGTGCATCGGAAAAGCCGCTGCTCGCCAGATTGATCGCCATGGCGGCAGCTTAGCCGGGAAGTGACGGCGAAATCACCCCCCGGCGCGCCAAGGCTGAAATCGGGTCAGGCCCAGTTCGCCATCGCCTTTTCCAGATTGGCGCGGATCGCCTCGAAGAACTGCTCGGTGGTCATCCAGGGCTGGTCCGGGCCGATCAGGATCGCGAGGTCCTTGGTCATCTGACCGCTTTCGACCGTCTCGATGCACACCCGTTCAAGCGTTTCGGCAAAACGCGTCACATCGGGCGTGCCGTCGAACCGGCCGCGATATTTGAGGCCGCCGGTCCAGGCGAAGATCGACGCGATCGGGTTGGTCGAAGTCGCCTTGCCCTGCTGGTGCATCCGGTAATGCCGGGTGACGGTGCCGTGCGCGGCCTCGGCCTCCACGGTCTTGCCGTCGGGCGACAGCAGCACCGAAGTCATCAGCCCGAGCGAGCCAAAGCCCTGGGCGACCGAATCCGACTGAACGTCGCCATCGTAATTCTTGCAGGCCCAAACGAACTTGCCGCTCCACTTGAGCGCGGAGGCAACCATGTCGTCGATCAGGCGATGCTCGTAAACGATGCCAAGCTTCTCGAACTGAGCCTTGAATTCGTTCTCGTAAACTTCGTGGAAGATATCCTTGAAGCGCCCGTCATAGGCCTTCATGATCGTGTTCTTGGTCGACAGATAGACCGGCCATTCGCGCAGGATGCCGTAGTTGAGCGACGCGCGGGCGAAATCGCGGATCGAGTCGTCCAGATTGTACATCGCCATCGCGACGCCCGAGGACGGGAACTGGAACACCTCCTCGTCGATCGTCTGGCCGTCCTCGCCCTCGAACACCAGCCGCAGCTTGCCGGGGCCGGGGACGCGGAAATCGGTCGCGCGATACTGGTCGCCGAACGCGTGGCGGCCGACAACGATGGGATCGGTCCAGCCCGGCACCAGCCGCGGGACGTTCTTGATCACGATCGGCTCGCGGAACACGACGCCGCCCAGAATGTTGCGAATCGTCCCGTTGGGCGACTTCCACATCTTCTTGAGGCCGAACTCCTTCACCCGCGCCTCGTCGGGGGTGATGGTCGCGCACTTCACGCCGACGCCGTACTTCTTGATCGCGCGGGCGGATTCGACGGTGATCTTGTCGTCCGTCTCGTCGCGCTTCTCGATGCCCAGGTCGTAATATTCGAGGTCGATATCGAGATAGGGCAGGATCAGCCGTTCACGGATCCACGCCCAGATGATGCGGGTCATCTCGTCGCCATCGAGTTCGACAACGGGCGTTTTCACCTTGATCTTGGCCATCGGCAATCATCCTGTGGTTTCGTTTGCCCCGCCCTTAGGCAAGCCGCGCCGCGCGATCAACAGGGGGATGGCGAGGGGGCTGGCCGCCAGCGCCTCCCGGCCCAGCGCCTCCCCGCGACGCCATCCGGCGTTGAGATTGCGCGCCGACCGGCCTAGACGCTGGGGCATGGCTTCTCTCGATACCCCGTCCGCCGGCACCCCGCCCGTGAAGTGGCGCTTTCCCGCCGTCCATCCCGAAGGGCGCAAGTTCGTCCTGATCGCCGCGCTCATCACGCTGGGCTTTGCGCTGATGGCATGGGAAACGCTCGCCTGGCCGATGGCCGGCATCACCATCTGGGTCGCGGCCTTTTTCCGCGATCCCGTGCGCAGCGTGCCGCAGGGCGAGGAGCTGGTGATCGCGCCGGCCGACGGGCTGATCACCCTCATTCAGCAGGTGCCGCCGCCGCGCGAGCTGGCCGGGTCGGACGGGCTGGGCGATGCGCCGATGATGCGCGTGTCGATTTTCATGAGCGTGTTCGATGTCCACATCAACCGCGCGCCGGTGGCGGGCCTGATCCGTCAGGTCGTCTATATTCCGGGCAAATTCCTCAA
>DBAW01000233.1 GCA_002291855.1 Sphingomonas sp. UBA1000 | reverse complement strand
AATCTGCTCGGCCTGTTGCCGCTTGGGCTGTTCGGGCTGCACCCCTTCACCTTCACCAGCCATTTCACGGTGACGGGCGTTCTCGCGGTCCTGTCCTTCTCGATCGTGCTGATCGTCGGCTTTGCCCGTCACGGCCTGCATTTCTTCAGCCTGTTCGCGCCCAAGGGCACGCCCGCGCCGGTGCTGCTGCTGGTCGCGCCGATCGAGTTCGTGTCGTTCATGGTGCGCCCGTTCAGCCTCGCGCTGCGACTGTTCGTGGCGATGACCGCCGGCCATATCCTGCTGAAGGTGCTGGCCTATTTCATCGTCCAGGCGGCAGGGGCCGGTGCCGGCACCGGGCTGGCCGTCGGGATCCCCAGCTTTGCGCTGATGGTCGGCGTGTCGGCGCTCGAAGTGCTGGTCGCGGCCGTCCAGGCCTATGTGTTCGCGCTGCTGACCTCGCTCTACATCAACGATGCCGAGCATCTCCACGCGCACTGATTTTCGCCCGTTTTCGTCAAACGCATTTCCCAAGGAGTGAACAATGGAAGCTGATTCGATCAAGCTGCTCGGTGCCGGTCTCGCGGCGATCGGTGCGGGCCTCGCCGCGCTGGGCGTGGGCAATGTCTTCGCCGCCTTCCTGCAGGGCGCGCTGCGCAACCCGTCGGCGGCGTCCAGCCAGCAGGGCAACATGTTCATCGGCTTCGCGGCCGCGGAACTGCTCGGCCTGCTCGCCTTCGTCGTCGCGGTGCTGCTGATCTTCGTCGCCTGAACCAGGCACGATCGGGGGCCGGCCACCCGCCGGCCCCGCGCAATGCAGGACAGCCAGAATGCCCCAGATCGATCAAGTCGCCGCAACCTATGCATCGCAGCTGTTCTGGCTGCTGATCACGTTCGGCCTTGCCTTTTTCATCGTTGGCCGGGGAATGGTTCCCAAGATCCAGTCAACCATGGACGCCCGTGACGCGCAGGTCGCGGCGGATCTGGCGGCAGCCGAGGCGGCACGTGGTGCCGCCGACACGGCCGAGCAGGATTGGCGGGCGCGCGAAAACGCCGCCCGCGAATCCGCCCGCGCCAAGCTGACCGCTGCCCAGGCCGAAGCGGCGTCGCGCGCCGAAAAGCTGCTGGCCGAAGCCGATGCCGCCCAAGCGACGCGGATTGCCGATGCCGAAGCGCGTATCGCTGCTGCCGCTGCCCAGGCGGCGGCTGAAATCGAGGCCGTGGCCGCCGATGCGGCGCGCGCCATCGTCGCCCGTGTATCGGGCACCGAGATCTCGGACGTCGAGGCGCAGGGCGCCGTCAAGGCGGTGTTGAATGGTTGAGCTGTATCTCCTTTCCGCTGACGCCGCCGCGCATGGCGAGGCGGCGGTCCATGCCGATCCGACCGCGCTTGCGCTCGATCCGACCGGCTGGGTGTCGCTGGCGATGGCGGTGTTCATCGCCATCCTGATCTGGCAGGGCGTGCCGCGCCTGATCGGGCGTCTGCTCGATGGCCAGATCGCCGCCATTCGCGGCCGGCTGGACGAGGCACGGACCCTCCGCGCCGAAGCCGAGGCGCTGCGCGACGAATATGCGCGCAAGCTTGCCGCCATCGAGGCCGATGCCCGCCAGATGGTCGCCCATGCCGAAGCCGAAGCAGAGGCGCTGCGTGCCCGTGCCGAGGCTGATGCGGCGGCTCTGGTCGAGCGCCGTGCGCGCATGGCCGAAGACAAGATCGCGGCGGCCGAGCGCGCGGCGATCGACGAACTGCGTGCGCGCACCGTCGATGCGGCAACCGAGGCGGCAACGCGGCTGATCGCGTCGCGCCACGATGCCAAGGCCGACAAGGCGCTGGTGGATTCGACGATTGCGGGCCTCGGCTCGGTTCACTGATCGTCGCGGCCGGCCTGGCCGGCGGCGAGTGAGGGAGAGGATGTCCATGAACAAGTTCGTTGCCGCTGCGCTGATCGGCCTTGTCGCCGCCCCGGCCACCGCCCAGAATCATGCCGCCCATGATGCTGCCGCTGCCACGACGGCGGCACCCCGGTTCACGCTCGACACCCCGATCGAATTGATCGTTGCCGATCCGGCGGGCAAGGCGGCGCTCGATACCGCGCTGCCCGGCATTTCGAGCCATCCGGCGTTTGACATGTTCAAATCGATGAGCCTCAATCAGGTGAAGCCCTTCTCCGAAGGGCAGCTGACCGACGAGACGCTGGCCAAGGCCGCAGCTGCGCTCGCCGCCGTCAAGTAAAGCGGGCGGGAACGCGCCGGACCCTTCAGCCCGGCGCGAAAATGCGTCGTCTTCTGGTTTGACGCATTTTCCGAGCCGCCGGACCGTCCGGCCCGGCGTGAAAATGCTTTTGCGATCCGACCGGCCCGGCCCTGCGCCGGTCGTGAACGGAACGGCGTCCTCCGGGTTTCGGAGGGCGCCGTTCTTGTTTGTGGCGGGTTTGCGACGGTTGATCCCGCCCATGTTCGGGGTCGCCAGGCGGTTTGCTCCGGCGCGAAAGTGCCTCAATAGCCGATCATGATCCGCCGCGCCGCTGCCGGAGCGATGTTGGCGACGATGCGCAGCAGCCGTGCCGCGCCCACCGGCACTTCCAGCCGGTCGGCGCGGATCGCGGCGACGATGTCGCGCGCACAGGCATCGGCCGGCATCTTGCGATGCGGGTTGGCCGCCGTCATCCGCGTGTCGACGACCGGCGGCAACACCTCGATCACCCGCACCCGGCTGTGGCGCAACTGGTGGCGCAGCGTCTGGGTGAAGCTGCGCAGCCCGGCCTTGGTCGCGCAATAGACGGGCGCGCCGGCGCGCGGCGCATAGGCAAGCCCCGATGTCACATTGACGATGGCGGCATCGGGCCGGGCGCGCAGCGCGGGCAGCAGCCCGGCGATCAGATGGATGGGCGCGTTGAGGTTGAGGAAGATCGCGCGGTCGGCGGCATCGCGGTCCATCACGCCGTCGACGTCAAAGCCGCTGCCCATGCCGGCATTGTTGATCAGGATGTCGACGGGCCGGCCGGCAAGCGCGTCGATCAGCGCATCGCATCCGGCGCGGTGCGACAGGTCGGCGGCAATCGCCCCCATCCCCGCCGCCCGCGCGGCCGCCAGCCGTTCGGCATCGCGGCCGACAACGATCACCGCCGCACCCTGATCGTGCAGCTGTGCGGCGAGATGGCGGCCAATGCCGTCGGTGCCGCCCGTCACCACCACCGCCCGTCCGCGCACGTCCATCGCCGCCTCCCGCACCGCCCTTTGGGGCATCCGTCCCGGCGGCCGGTTGCCGCCCGCGGCGATCATGCCTAACTGGGGCGGCGATGTCGCGTCCCAACACCCCCGACCGGTTCAACGAGGAAAGCGCCGCCTATTCGGTGCGCGGGGCCGATGCGCCCGATCTGGATCAGGGCATTGCCGCGATCCGCAACGTGCTGCGCACGCTCCCCGCCCGCCCCGGCGTCTACCGGATGCAGGATGCGCGCGGCGACGTGCTCTATGTCGGCAAGGCGCGGGCGCTCCGCAACCGGGTGACCAATTACACCCAGGTCGCGCGGCTGCCCCGGCGGTTGCAGCGCATGGTCGCGCAGACCCGGGCGATGACGATCGTCACGACGAACAGCGAGGCCGAGGCGCTGCTGCTCGAGGCGCAGCTGATCAAGCGCTATCGCCCGCCCTACAATGTCCTGCTGCGCGACGACAAAAGCTTTCCCTATATCCTGCTGGGCGCGGACCATGATTATCCGCGCATCCAGAAGCATCGCGGGGCGCAGCGGGCGAAGGGCAATTATTACGGCCCGTTCGCCAGCGCCGGATCGGTGACGCGCACGCTCAATGCGCTGCAAAAGCTGTTCCTGCTGCGCTCGTGCAGCGACAGCTTCTTCGCCAACCGGTCGCGGCCCTGCCTGCTCTATCAGATCAAGCGCTGTTCGGCCCCCTGTGTCGGCCGGATCGCCCCCGATGCCTATGCCGAGCTGGTCGCCGACGCCAAGGCGTTTCTCGGCGGCAAATCGACGCAGGTGCAGGCCAAGCTGGGCGCGGCGATGCAGGACGCGGCCGAGCGGATGGATTTCGAGCTGGCCGCCATCTACCGCGACCGGCTGCGCGCGCTCACCTTCATCCAGGGCAGCCAGGCGATCAACGCCGACGGGCTGGGCGATGCCGACATCTTCGCGCTGGCGAGCAAGGGCGGCACCGTCGGCATCCAGGGGTTTTTCATTCGCGGCGGGCAGAATTGGGGCCATCGCAGCTTTTTTCCGACCCATGTCGAGGATCTGGCCGACGAGGCGGTGCTGACCAGCTTCCTGATGCAGTTTTACGAGGAGGTGCCGCCGCCGCGCACCATCCTGCTCGACCGGCCGCTCGCCGAGGCCGAATTGGTGGCCGAGGCGCTGGCCCCGGCGGCGGGCGGCAAGGTCGCGATCCTCGCCCCGCAGCGCGGCGACCGGCGGCGGCTGATCGATCAGGCGCGCCGCAATGCCGAAGAAGCGCTCGACCGGCGGCTGGCCGAAAGCACCACCCAGGCGCGGCTGCTGCGCGAACTGGCCGAATTGTTCGAGCTGGACGGTCCGCCGCAGCGCATCGAGGTGTATGACAACAGCCACATCATGGGCACCAATGCGCTGGGGGCGATGATCGTCGCCGGGCCGGACGGGTTCCTCAAGAACTGCTATCGCAAGTTCAACATCCGCCGCCCCGAAACCGCGCCGGGCGACGATTTCGCGATGATGCGCGAGGTGTTCGAGCGCCGCTTCGCCCGCGTGCAGACCGACGATCCCGACCGCGAGGGCAGCGACTGGCCCGATCTGGTGCTGATCGATGGCGGGCGCGGCCAGCTCAATGCCGCGCTGCGCACGCTTGCCGATATGGGGATTGAGGATGTGCCGCTGGTCGGCGTGTCCAAGGGGCCGGACCGCAATGCCGGGCGCGAGACCTTTCACCTGCCCGGCGGGCGCGAACTGACGCTGCCGCCCAATGCGCCGGTGCTGTTCTATCTGCAAAGGCTGCGTGACGAGGCGCATCGGTTCGCCATCGGCGCGCACCGGCAGAAACGCGCCAAGGCGATTGGCGCGTCACCGCTGGACGAGGTGCCGGGCATCGGCCCGGCGCGCAAGCGGGCGCTGCTGATGCATTTCGGCACCGCGCGGGCGGTGCGCGCGGCCAGCCTTGAGGATCTGCAAAAGGCCCCCGGCGTCTCGCGCAGCGTCGCACAGCTTGTCCATGACCATTTCCACCAGCGCTGAGCGCCGGGTTGCGCCGCCGTCCTGCGCGGAGGCCGGCGGGCGATGATCATCGAGGCTGAGGCGCTGATCGTGGCGGTGCGCGCGCATGGCGAACATGGCGCGGTGATCCGTGCGCTCACCCCGGCACATGGGCTTCAGCCCGGCTATGTCCGGGGCGGCCGGTCGCGCGCGCTGCGGCCGGTGCTGTCGCCGGGCAATGTCGTGGCGCTCAGCCTGCGCGCGCGCACCGAGACGCAGCTCGCCGCCGCCACCGCCGAGCTGGTGCACAGCCGCGCGCCGCTGCTGGCCGAGCCGCTGCCGGCGGCGGCGATCGACTGGCTGTGCGCGCTCACTGCCGCGACCCTGCCCGAAGGCCATCCCTATCCGGCCGTGCATGATGCGCTGGCGGCCATGCTCGACGCCGTCGAACATGCGCCGAGCGCGCGCGGCTGGGCCCCGGCGATCTGGCGGTTCGAGGCGCTGCTGCTCGCCGAGCTTGGTTATGGGCTGGCGGGTGGCGGGCTGGAGCCCGATGACCGGGATCCGGCCGGCGATGCCATTGCCCGTCACCTGCTGCCCGGCCGGCGCGGCGTGATCCTGGCGGCGCGCGACCGGCTGCGCACCCGGCTGGCGCGCGCGGGTGCCGGGGGCTGAGATGGCGATGACCATCCCCGTCGTCCCAGTCGGCCCTTCCGGCCCTTTCGGCGGGGGTTGACCAACCGGGCGGTTGCGGCTTTGCACCGGCAGGCTGCGGGTTTGCGGGGGAGGTGCTGGTGCTGGTCGCGATATTGGCGGGGGACGGGATCGGGCCGGAAGTCGTCGCTCAGGCGGTGCGGGTGCTCGACGCGCTCAATCTCGGGCTGGATTTTGCCGAGGCTCCGGTCGGCGGTCAGGCCTATCGCGTTGCCGGCCATCCGCTGCCGCCCGCGACGCTGGCGCTCGCCGCGCGCGCCGATGCGATCCTGTTCGGGGCGGTCGGCGATCCGGCCTGTGACGGGCTGGACCGGCATTTGCGGCCCGAACAGGCGATCCTCGGCCTGCGCCGCGAACTCGGGCTGTTCGCCAATCTGCGCCCGGCGCGGCTGTTTCCGGGGCTGGCCGATGCCTCGGCGCTCCGCCCCGAAGTCGCCGGGGCGATCGACCTGATGATCGTCCGCGAACTGACCGGCGATGTCTATTTCGGCACCCCGCGCGGCCGCCGCACCACCGATGCCGGGCTGCGCGAAGGCTTTGACACCATGCGCTATGACGAGGCGGAGATCGCCCGCATCGCCCGGCTGGGGTTCGAGACCGCGCGCGGGCGGCGGGGGCGGCTGTGTTCGGTCGACAAGGCCAATGTGCTCGAAACCTCGCAGCTGTGGCGCGACGTGGTGACCGAAATCGCCGCCGATTATCCCGATGTCGCGCTGACCCATATGTATGTCGACAATGCCGCGATGCAGCTGGTGCGCGCGCCGGGGCAGTTCGACACCATCGTCACCGGCAATCTGTTCGGCGACATCCTGTCCGATCAGGCATCGATGTGCGTCGGCTCGATCGGGCTGCTGCCCTCGGCCTCGCTCGATGCGGCGGGCAAGGGGCTGTATGAGCCGATCCACGGCTCCGCCCCCGATATTGCCGGGCAGGACCGCGCCAATCCGCTGGCGACGATCCTGTCGGCGGCGATGATGCTGCGCCATTCGCTGGGGCGGGCCGATGCGGCGGCGCGGATCGAGGCGGCGGTCGCGGCCGTGCTCGCATCGGGCGCGCGCACCGGCGATCTGGGCGGCACGCTGGGCACGGCGGCGATGGGCGACCGGGTGATCGCCGCGCTCGCCGCCTGAACCGGCACCTCCGGCACCTCGGGCCTCGGCCCCGGCTTGGCCGGCTGAAAGAAAAACTGGCAGGCGGCGCGGGCCTCGCCCGAGTTGACCTGGGGCGGGCAAAACCGGCAAAGCGCCTGCCATGAAGCGACTGACCGGCCAGGATCCTGCGATCACCTCCAAATGGCGCCCCGCGACCCAGGCGGTGCGCGGCGGCACCGCGCGCTCCGAATGGGGCGAGACGTCGGAGGCGATCTTCCTCACCTCGGGCTATGCCTATGACTGTGCGGGCGACGCGGCGGCGCGCTTTGCCGGCGAACAGAAGGGCATGACCTATAGCCGGCTGCAGAACCCGACGGTCGAGATGCTCGAACAGCGCATCGCGATGCTCGACGGGGCGGAAGCCGCGCGCGCGATGGCAAGCGGCATGGCGGCGATGACATCGGCGCTGCTGTGCCAGCTGTCGGCCGGCGACCATCTGGTCGCGGCGCGGACGATGTTCGGATCGTGCCGCTGGCTGACCGATTCGCTGCTGCCGCGCTTCGGGATCGAGGTGACGATCGTCGATGCGGTCGACACCGCCGCATGGGAAGCGGCGATCCGTCCCAACACCCGGCTGTTCTTCTTCGAGACCCCGGCCAATCCGACGCTCGAGATCGCCGATCTGGCCGGCATCTGCGCGATTGCGCGCGCGCACGGCATCCGCACGCTCGTCGACAATGCCTTCGCCACCTCGGCGTTGCAGCGGCCGCTCGATTTCGGGGCCGATATCGTCGCTTATTCGGCGACCAAGCTGATGGACGGGCAGGGGCGCGTGCTCGCCGGGGCGGTGTGCGGCAGCCGCGCGTTCATCGACGATGTGCTGCTGCCCTTTGTCCGCAACACCGGGCCGACCCTGTCGGCGTTCAACGCCTGGGTGGTGCTCAAGGGGCTGGAAACGCTCGACCTGCGCGTCCGCCGGCAGAGCGACAATGCCCTTGCCGTGGCGCGCTTCCTCGAGGATCGCGGGCTGCGCGTGCTCTATCCGGGGCTGGACAGCCATCCGCAGCGCGCGCTTGCCGCGCGGCAGATGGCCGCCGGGGGCACGATCATGGCGCTGTTCGTCGCCGACCGGGCACAGGCGCACGGCCTGCTCGACGCGCTCGAACTGATCGACATTTCCAACAATATCGGCGATTCCCGGTCGCTGATGACTCACCCGGCCACCACCACCCACAGCAGCCTGGCGGCGGAGGTGCGCGCCGAAATGGGCATCACCGACGGGATGCTGCGCCTGAATGTCGGGCTGGAGGATGTGGCCGACCTGATCGAGGATCTTGACCGGGCGCTCGGCGCGGTCGGGCTGTGAAGGCGCTTTTCCCCCATGCCCAGACCACAAGGGGCGTGACCGTCAGGGTCTCCGTCGCCTTCATGCCCGACCAGTCGGACCCCGATCATGGCCGCTGGTTCTGGGCCTATCACATCCGGCTGGAGAATGAGGGACGGATGGCCGTCCAGCTGATCAGCCGCCACTGGATCATCACCGACGGCCATGGCGCGCGCCATGAGGTGCAGGGCGAGGGGGTGGTGGGCGAACAGCCGCTGCTGCCGCCGGGGGCGTCGTTCGACTATGTCTCGGGCTGCCCGCTGTCGACCCCGACCGGGCAGATGCGCGGCAGTTACCGGATGGTGGCCGAGGACGGCTCGACCTTCGACGTCGCGATCCCGCGCTTTCCGCTCGTCGCGCCGGCGGTGCAGGCATGAAGCGCACGCATCTGCCGCTGAACGGCCTGCGCGTGCTCGATGCGGCGGCGCGGCACCTGTCCTTCACTCGCGCCGCCGACGAACTGGCGGTCACCCCGGCGGCGGTCGGCCAGCAGGTGCGCGCGCTTGAAGAAACTCTGGGCGTCGTGCTGTTCCGGCGCACCGCCAAGGGGCTGGAACTGACGCCCGAGGCAGAGGCCGGGCTGGCCGCGCTGCGCCAGGGTTTTCTGTGCTTTGAAGATGCGGTGCGGGCGATCCAGGCCGGCCAGTCGTCCAAGGTGCTGACCATCGCCGCGCCGCGCGACCTGACCGCGCGCTGGCTCGCGCCGCGCCTCGCCCGGCTGGCTGCCGGCGACACCGAGCTGCGCTTTCACATCGTGTCCGGCGACGAGGCGGTGGATTTCACCGAGGCCAATCTCGATCTCGCCATCCGCCTGATGGTCGACCGCGGCGCGCATGAAGGCGTGCTGATCGGCACCGCCCGCTTCGTCCGCATCGCCGCGCCGGGCACCGGGCCGGATGCGCCCTGGATCGGCTGGCCGGGCCATGCCCCCGACGGGGCACCGCTGCGCGTCGCCGATGCCGGGCTGGCGATCGATGCGGCGATGCAGGGGCTGGGCCGCGCGCTCGTCCCCGAAATGCTGGCCGAGGCCGATCTCGCCGCCGGGCGCGTCGTGGCGCTGGGCGAGCCGGTCGATCATGGCATGGGCTATTGGGCGCATGCGCCGATGCCGCAATGGCGGCAGAAAAAGGTCCGCGCGCTGGTCGAGGCGCTGACCGGCTGAGCGCGCGGGCGGGGCGGCAGCGCCGCGCTGCTGTCTCCGGCCGCTGGCTGGCATCATCCCCCAACAAGGCGACCCGTGACCGCCGCGTTGCTGGCACGGCCCGCCCGGCGGCACATGTGCCACGGCGGGACGTGCATAAATGAACATTTGCCTTGGACAGGATGGTTAATTTTTCGTAAAACGAGGCCCGAAGCCGAAGCGGGCTCAGGTGGCAACGTGCGATTCGTGTCCGGAGCGCATGGGTTCGACACATCGGCATTGTTTGGGTGGGTTGCTGTTCCTTACGAACCAAGGGGTGTTGTTTATGAAGAAGTTTGTTCTCGGTCTCGCGATGGCCGGTGCCGCCATCGCCGCCGCGCCGGCTCAGTCGGCTGTCGTCCTGTCGAGCACGCCGGGTGCCGCCGTCTATGCGGGCAGCGGTTTTGACGACCCGATCATGTTCGATTTCGAAACCTCCACGCCGCGCTGGAACCGGTCGATCTTCACGACGACCGTTGAAACCCGCGCCCGTCCGCTCGGCAGCACCGGCGGCTTCGTCTCGGTCGGCCCGGCCGATGGCACGCCGGGCGTGTTCGATCTGACCGGTCTCGGCCCGATCAACGCCGTCAGCCTGCTCTGGGGCTCGATCGACGTCTACAACACGCTCGAAGTGCTGGGTGAAGGTGGCGTCGTTCTCGCCACCATCGAAGGCAGCAACGTCTGGGATCCGGCCAACGGCAACCAGACCGAAGCCGACACCAACCGCATCGTGCGCCTCGACTTCACCAACGGCTTCCAGTCGCAGGTGACCGCGCTGCGCTTCAGCGCCTATGGCAACGCCTTTGAAGTCGACAACATCGCCATCGCGGCGGTGCCTGAGCCGGCGACCTGGGCGATGATGATCGGTGGCTTCGGCATGATCGGTGCCGCTGCCCGTCGCGTCCGCAAGGTTCGCGCGGTCTACGCCTGAGCCGTATCGGCCCGAAACGGGCCGGTCGCAAAACAAGGAAGGGGACGGCCATTTGGTCGTCCCTTTTCTTTTTTATGACTTTTTTCGTGAAATGGCGGTGCCGGCGCGGCGTTTTCGGAGCATCCGGACCGGCCGATCCGTCACCCGTGCCGGCGGCGAACCGGCATCGGCACGATGGCGCGATTTTTTGTCAGGCCCGGCGCTTCAGGCCCAGCCCCAGGGCCGCTCCCGGAACCATTTGGTGATGATGTATTTGCGCCCCGCCCGCACCTTCATCCCGTGATAGATCGGAAGAGCGTCGT
>DBAW01000056.1 GCA_002291855.1 Sphingomonas sp. UBA1000 | reverse complement strand
TCCAACGCCAATGTCAACGGTTCGAGCGGCGGGTCGATCAGCTGGGGCAGCCGCAGCAACAGCAATGTCAATGGCAATGGCTCGACCACCGGCCAGAACGCAGCCCTTGGCAGCAGCTTCCAGACGTCGCTCGCCACCAAGCGCGATGCGCTGGCCGCCGATCTGACCGCGTTTTCGAACGAGCTGCGCACCTTCGCGCCGACCGCGTCGATCAACATGGCCGATGCGAACAATGTCCGCTTCGACGTCGGCAGCCAGACCGGGACGGTGGTGTTCAGCATCGCCGATGCCGCGGCGTTCTTCAGCTCGGCAGCGTCGCGCGCGTTCAGCTTCAATGCGGGCGCGGCCGATGCGATCATCATCAATGTCGGCAGCGCGACGCCGCTCGATCAGCTGGTGATCGGCCAGAACTTCCTCGGCAATGGCGATCTTTATTCGCAGCGGGTGATCTGGAACTTCGACTCGGCGATCCGCAACATCACCTTCAACAACTCGTTCATCGGCTCGGTCGTCGCGCTCGGCAGCAATGTCGAGAACCGCAACTTCCTGCAGGGCTCGGTGGCGGTGCGCTCGCTGACGATGAATGGCGAAATCCATCTCGGCAACTTCAACGGTACGATCAACGCCATTCCCGAACCGGCGACCTGGGCGATGATGATCGGCGGTTTCGGTCTGGTCGGCACGGCGATGCGCCGCCGCCGCGCGGTGCCGCTCGCGGCCTGAGCGCCCACGACACCGACACATGAAAAACCCCGCCGGACCTCAGGTCCGGCGGGGTTTTTCTTTTGGCTGTGCGTGGGGGCCGAACGGACCGGGCCGCAGCAGCGCGGCCCGGCCCCTTTGACCGGATCAGTCGAACAATTTGCCCCAGGCGCGCTTGGCGCGGGTGCGCCAATGGCCGCGATGATAGGCGTCGGAGGCGAGCAGCGGCATCACCGAGCCGGCCTCGGCGAACACCATCTGTTCAAGCGCGGTGTCGACCTTGCCCCAGCTCGCCGCTTCCTTGAGCGTCGAGGACGAGCAGGCGCCGTCGCGCACATCGGCGACGGTGATCTGCACCGCATATTTGTGCATCTCGACATCGTCATGGCCGAGGATTTCGGCGCACACGACCGTGTCCTGGATGAAGTTCTTGGGCACGCCGCCGCCGATCATCAGCAGGCCGGTGGTGCCGGCCTTGATCTTGATGTCGGTCAGTTCGCGGAAATCGGCGATGGCGTCGAGCACCATATAGGGCTGGCCCTGCTTCATCCGGTCGACCTGATGCTTGACGAGGCCGAAGCCCGCCGAGCTGTCGACAAAGGCCGGGCAGAAGATCGGCACGTCATGCTCATAGGCGAGCTTGACGAGGCTGTTTTCCTTCTTGCCATGTTCGGCCAGATACTTGCCCATCTCGCGGATGAAGGCGCGCGACGAATAGGCGCGCGGCTCAAGGCTGTCGGCGATGCGGCCGATCGTGTGATCGCAGTCCTGCAGCGCTTCTTCGTCGATATAGGTGTCGTAGATGCGGTCGATATAGAGCGAACGCAGCGTGTTGTCGTCCGGCACTTCGAGCGCCTGATAATGCTTGTGGCCAAGGCCTTCGAAGAAATCCATGTCGACGATCGACGCGCCGGTGGCGACGACGCCGTCGACCATGTTCGAGCGCACCAGCTCGGCATAGAGGTCCATGCAGCCGCCGGCCGAGGTCGAGCCGGCGATCACGAGGAAGATCGAGCAGTCGGGATCGGCCAGCATCTGGTTGTAGATGCCGGTCGCGCGCGCGAGATCGCGGCTGGTGAAGCTCATCTTGCCCATCGCATCGACGATCGGGCGCGCGTCGAAGCTGCGAATGTCGATATGCTCGACGGTCTTCGACAGAAGCTCCGCCTTGCGGGTGTCGTTCACGATATCGGTCATGCCTGATCTTTCCACATGGTCATCGGCCGCAGTCGTTGGGGAAGGGGACGCGGAAACCCGAACGGGCGTCCGGCCCCATCAGGGGCCGGACGCCAAACCCGAAAACTGCCCGGCGGGCGTTACAGCTTGACGACGTTGCTCGCCGGTTCAGCGGCGCGCCCGGCATAGAGCGTCGTCATCGGCTCATCGGCCACGGTCACCACCTGCGCGGTGCCGAAGCCGTTAAAGCCGGTGCGCATCGCACAGCCATAGGCACCGAGAATGCCGACTTCGATATAGTCGCCGGCGGCGATGTCGGCGGGCAGCATGAACGGCCCGGCCATCCGGTCCATATCGTCGCAGGTCGGGCCGTAAAAGCTGAACCCCATCGGCTTGGTGCGGCTTTCGGTGTCGCGCAGCAGCGTGACCGGAAAGCGCCAGCCGACATGGGCGGCATCGAACAGCGCGCCATAGGCGCCGTCATTGATGTACAGCTCCTCGCCCCGGCGCTTTTCGACGCGCACGATCAGCGACGAATATTCCGCGCACAGCGCCCGGCCCGGTTCCGCCCACAGCTCCGACGAATAGCTGACCGGCAGCTTTTCGAACGCGCGGTGGATGGTCTCGAAATAAAGCTCGAGCGGCGGCGGCTCCATGCCGGGATAGGAGGACGGAAAGCCCCCGCCGACATCGATCACGTCGACGGTGACCGCGGCCTCGACAATCGCCTGGCGCACCCGCTCCATCGCCTGGGCATAGGCGTCGGGCGTCATCGCCTGGCTGCCTACATGGAAGCAGATGCCGAGCGCATCGGCGACCTGCCGGGCGGCGATCAGCAGATCCTTGGCCTCGACCGGCGACACGCCGAACTTGGACGCAAGGCTGAGCTTGGAATAGTCGGACGACACGCGCAGCCGCACGCACAGGGTGAGATCGGCCGCCGGGGTGCCATCGGCCGCGCGGGTGGCGCGGACGATCTTGTCCAGCTCTTCCATCGAATCGAGCGAGAAGGTGCGCACGCCGTGCCCGAAATAGGCCTCGGCAATCGCTTCTTCCGCCTTTACCGGGTGCATGAAGCACAGCACCGCCTCGGGCAGCGTGGCGCGCACCATCCGCACCTCGGCGATCGAGGCGACGTCATAATGGGTGACGCCCGCGTCCCACAGGATGCGGATCAGTTCGGGCGAGGGATTCGCCTTGACTGCGTAAAGGGTCCGGCCGGGAAACTTCTCGACGAAGAAGCGGGCCGCGCGCCGTGCCGCATGGGGGCGGACGAGCGTGACCGGCTCTGCCGGGCAGGAACGGGCGACGTCAATGCCGGTTTCGGCATTGTTGGGGACGCTTGCTAGCCCCAGCGCGCTATGATGCTCGTGCAACTCAAGGGACCTCCAATTGCCTTGCGGCGTACGTGGCGACAAAAGCTGCCTTGCGGTGGAAGTCCCATGGGGCAGCGGAGGCGCGATATATGGGCGGGGGTCCCCCCTGTAAAGAGCCGAATCCTGATCTGTTTCAATTGCAAGACAAAGGGGGTGGGCGTTGCGTCATCCAAATCGTGAAGGCATCGTTAACGCACTGGAAAAGATGGCGAAAATCGTGCCGCCGACGCCGCTGCTCAGCGCGTCGATCGGGGGGGCGGATTGCTGGCTGAAGGCCGAATCGCTCCAGCCGATGGGCGCGTTCAAGCTGCGCGGGGCGTGGCACCGGCTGACCGCGATTCCGGAGTCGCAGCGCGCGCCGGGCGTCGTCGCCTTTTCATCGGGCAACCATGCCCAGGGCGTCGCCTGGGCCGCCGCCCGGCTGGGGATGCCGGCGGCCATCGTGATGCCCGCCGATGCGCCCGCCGCCAAGCGCGCCAATACCGCCGCGCTGGGGGCGGAGATCATCCTCTATGACCGGCTGACCCAGTCGCGCGAGGCAATCGCGGCTGAACTGGCCGCAGCGCGCGGCGCGGTGCTGGTGCCAAGCTTCGATGATCCCTTTGTGGTCGAAGGGCAGGGCAGCGCCGGGCTGGAGGCGGCGGCGCAGGTCGCCGCGCTCGGGCGCGCGCCGATCCGCCGGGTCGTCACCTGTTGCGGGGGCGGCGGGCTGGCCGCGGGGCTGGCGCTCGCCTTGCCCGAGGCGGAAATCGTGACCGTCGAGCCGGAGGGGTGGGACGATATGGCCCGCTCGCTGGCCGCCGGGGAGATTGTCGGCGTCGGGCCGAACCCGCCGGCCACCGCCTGCGACGCGCTCCAGACCTTTCGCGTCGCGCCGCTGACCTTCGGCATCCTGCATGCGCGCGGTGCGCGCGGCGTCGCGGTCAGCGAGGCTGAAACCGGCGCGGCGATGCGCTGGGCGTTCGAACGGCTGCGGCTGGTGCTGGAGCCGGGGGGCGCGGTCGCGCTGGCGGCGATGCTGACAGGCCGGGTCGCGCCGCAGCCGGGGACGCTGGTGATGCTGTCGGGCGGCAATGTCGATCCGGCGCTGTTCGCGCGGATGGCCCGGCTGGATGCGGCGGACCCAGCAGCTTCACAGCCCGCCTCGAAAATGCTCTAGGCCTGTGATTTGCCGCATTTGCCGAGCCGCCGGGTGATTCCACCCGGCTCGAAAATGCTCTAGGGGGCGCGCGATGAACGCCACCGCCGCCCTTGTTCTCTCCGTCCTGATGATCGCCTCTGCCGGGCTGCTGCTCGGCGGCATCGCCACACTCCGGCGCGGTCTGGGGCAGGACCGCAGGCGCGGCTGGCTGATGATTGTCGCCGCGCTGGTGCTGGCGGGCAATGTCGCGATCCTGACCGTCTGAGCGGCCAGCCGCCCGAGGATCAGCCTGCGGCCGGTCGGTCGGGCAGATTGTCGAACACCCGCCGGATTTCCTGCAGGGTCGTCAGCGCCTGACCAAGATCGTCATCGGCAAACTCCGACATCAGCGG
Organism: Sphingomonas sp. UBA1000; assembly: GCA_002291855.1. Lineage (GTDB taxonomy): Bacteria > Pseudomonadota > Alphaproteobacteria > Sphingomonadales > Sphingomonadaceae > Sphingomonas_B. The sequence continues at coordinate 818 of DBAW01000056.1, read as the reverse complement.
CAGCACATCGGGGGCGACCATTTCGATCGCCGCTTCATGCGCGGCCTGACCCGCCGGGGTCAGCGCGACGATCTCGTCCGTGCCATCGGGGCGCCGGTCGACCAGCCCGCGCGCGGCCAGCACGTCCAGATGCGCCGCCGTCTCGGCCTCGTCGGTCTGGAACACCCAGGCAAGGATCGAGCGCCGCTCGGTCTGGCGGTTGTTGCGGATGAAATAGTTGAGCAGGCCGAACTGGTTGGCGTTCAGCCCCAGCGGCTCGATCGGGTCGAGATAATTGCGCACCAGATGCTCGACCCGGGCGATTTCGACGAACAGGTCGAGCAGCAGTTTTTCGCGGTCGGCCATCGCCTTTTCCCCCCGTTCCGCTTTCGGTCCGCCCCAGTTCACAACGCCGTTCATGCCTTGTTGTCCGGTCAGCGGATCGGACAGCCGGGATCGAGCCGGAAGTCGAGATAGCGGTCGACGCTGCCCATCAGCTGCGGCATTTCATGCTCGAAGAAATGATTGGCACCCGGCACCGTGTCATGGTGGATGGTGATGTGCTTTTGCGTGCGCAGCTTGTCGACCAGCTTCTGCACGGCCGAGGGCGTGACCACCTCATCGGCATCGCCCTGGATGATGATGCCCGATGCCGGGCAGGGCGCGAGAAAGCTGAAATCATACATGTTGGCGGGCGGCGCGATGGAGATGAAGCCGCGCACTTCCGGGCGGCGCATCAGCAGCTGCATGCCGATCCATGCGCCGAAGCTGACGCCGGCGACCCAGGTCTGCTGCGCTTCGGGGTGGAAGCTCTGCACCCAGTCGAGCGCCGAGGCGGC
>DBAW01000176.1 GCA_002291855.1 Sphingomonas sp. UBA1000 | reverse complement strand
GGCGAGGGCGGCCAGCTGCCGGGCTTCAAGGTCACCGACATGATCGCCCGGCTGCGCCATTCGACGCCGGGCGTCACGCTGATCAGCCCGCCGCCGCATCACGACATCTATTCGATCGAGGATCTGGCGCAGCTGATCTACGATCTGAAGATGATCAACCCGCGCGCGCGAGTGTGCGTGAAGCTCGTCTCCTCGGCAGGCATCGGCACGGTCGCGGCGGGCGTGGCCAAGGCGCATGCCGACGTCATTCTGGTGTCGGGCCATAATGGCGGCACCGGCGCCAGCCCGCACACCAGCATCAAATATGCCGGCACGCCGTGGGAAATGGGCCTGTCCGAAGTCAACCAGACGCTGACGCTCAACGGGCTGCGCGGCCGGGTGAAGCTGAGGACCGATGGCGGGCTGAAGACCGGGCGCGACATCGTCATCGCCGCGATTCTGGGCGCGGAGGAATTCGGCATCGGCACGCTCAGCCTCGTTGCCATGGGCTGCATCATGGTCAGGCAATGCCATTCCAACACCTGCCCGGTCGGCGTGTGCACGCAGGATGAAAAGCTGCGCGCCCGCTTCACCGGCAGCCCGGAAAAGGTCATCAACCTGATGACTTTCATCGCCGAAGAGGTGCGCGAGATTCTGAGCCGGCTGGGCTGCCGGTCGCTCGACGAGGTGATCGGCCGCACCGAGCTGCTGCGTCAGGTGAGCCGCGGGGCCGAGCATCTTGACGATCTCGACCTCAATCCGATCCTCGCCAAGGTCGATGCCGCCGATCATGAGCGCCGCTTCAGTCTGCCGACCTTCCGCAACGAAGTGCCGCCAAGCCTTGACGCGCAGATGATCGCCGATGCCCGCGCGGTGTTCGAGCGCGGCGAGCGGATGCAGCTGACCTATAATGTCCGCAACACCCACCGCGCGGTCGGCACCCGGCTGTCGGCGGAGGTCACGCAGCGTTTCGGCATGTCGGCGCTCGCCGATCATCATGTGCAGGTGCGGCTGCGCGGCTCGGCGGGCCAGTCGCTGGGCGCGTTCCTGTGCAAGGGCATCACGCTGGAAGTGTTCGGCGACGCCAATGACTATGTCGGCAAGGGGCTGTCGGGAGGCATCATCGTCGTGCGCCCGATGGTCAGCTCGCCGCTCATGAGCCAGGACAATGTGATCATCGGCAACACCGTGCTCTATGGCGCGACCTCGGGCCGGCTGTTCGCCGCCGGGCGCGCGGGCGAGCGGTTTGCCGTCCGCAACTCAGGCGCGACCGTGGTGGTCGAGGGCTGCGGGGCCAATGGCTGCGAATATATGACCGGCGGCACCGCGGTGATCCTGGGCGCGGTGGGGGCGAATTTCGGGGCGGGCATGACCGGCGGCATGGCGTTCGTGCTCGATCTCGACGGCCGCTTTGCCGACCGCGCCAACCCCGAATCGATCATCTGGCGGCGGCTGGGCGCGGCGCATTGGGAAGAGCATGTGCGCGGCCTGATCGCCGAACATGCGCTCGCCACCGACAGCAAATGGGCGCGCGGGCTGATCGAGGACTGGGACCGGACGCGCGAGTTGATCTGGCAGGTCGTGCCGCGCGAAATGCTCGGCCGCCTGCCCCAGCCGCTCGACGACGCGCCCGAGGCGGTGGCCGCCGAATAAGGGCGGCTAGCCCCCCTCCCCGCTTTGGCGGCCGCCAGCGCCCTCTTGCACCGCCTTGCGTCCAGTTGTAGAACAAAGGCGGAACAAGGATGTGAGAGAAGGATCATGGACGGCGGCTGTCACTGCGGCGCGATCCGCTACCGGCTGGCGGGCGATGTCGCCAACCACACTTTGTGCCATTGCAGCGACTGCCGCCGCGCGGCCGGCGCGCCGATGGTCGGCTGGATCATGATGGCGCGCGCGGGTGTCGAGCTGCTGCAAGGCAGCCCGCAAATCTATGCCTCGTCCGAACATGCCCGCCGCCATTTCTGCGCCGCGTGCGGGACCGGGCTGTTCTACACCAACGACACGATGCTGCCCGGGCTGATCGACGTGCAGTCGGCGACGCTTGACGATCCCGAGGCGGTGCCGCCGACCGACCAGATCCAGATCGCCGAGCGGCTGGGCTGGATGACCGCGATCGACGCCCTGCCCGTTCACGCCCGTTATCCCGGCATGGGGTGATGCAGGTGCTGACCGGGGCGGCATTTTGCCGTCATGGCATCTTTCGCCGCCGCGCCGAACGGCCTAACAGCCATCACCATGTGGCAGCTTTATCAGTTTCCGCTCTGCCCCTTTTCGCGCAAGGTCCGCCTGCTGCTGGGTGAAAAGGGCATCGGCTACGATCTGGTGCGCGAATCCCCGTGGGAGCGGCGCGACGAGTTTCTGGACATGAACCCGGCCGGGCGCACCCCGGTGATGGTCGAGGCCGCCAAGGGCCTGACGCTGATCGACAGCTGGGCGATCTGCGAATATTTCGAGGAAACGGTCGAACAGGCGCCGATGATCAACGGCACCTCGGTCAACCGCGCCGAGATCCGCCGGCTGGTCGCGTGGTTCGACGAGCAATTCCATGCCGATGTCGTCGCGCCATTGATGCACGAACGCATGAAGAAGCGGCTGATCGACCGCACCAGCCCTGATGCCCGCGTGCTGCGCGATGCGATGAAGCTGGCGGTCAACCATCTCGATTATGTCGATTATCTGCTCGACCATCGCAACTGGCTGGGCGGCGCGACGATGAGCCTCGCCGATCTGGCGGCAGCGGCGCATATCTCGGTCGCCGATTATCTGGGCGGCATCGACTGGCGCGGCCATGCCCAGACCCAGCGCTGGTATGCGGCGCTCAAAAGCCGGCCGAGCTTCCGCCCGCTTCTGTCGGAACGCATGGAGGTGATCACCCCGCCGCCGCATTACGACAAGGTCGATTTCTGATCGCGCGAACCGCCCATCGCGTCGCTGCTTGACCGCCCGCCCCGCTTCCGGTCCAGTGCCGGGGGCAGAAAAAGGGGGATGGCGCAATGGCGCGGCGCGCACGGCCGGGATGGGAACAGCCGCGACGCGGCCGCAAATGGCGCACCGCGCTGGCGTTCGCTGTCCTGCTGATCGCGGGGCTTGCGGCGGTGATGGCGGTCAATGCCTGGCGGATGCGCGCCGAACCGCTTGCCGCCGCCCTGCCCCCGCCCCCGCCGGTCGACCCGGCCGCGATCGCGCGGCTGGCAGCCGCGCTGCGCATCCCGACCGTCTCGACCGCCGATGCGCCGCCGCCCGCGCCGGTGCTCGCCGCCTTTCACGCCCATCTGGCGGCCAGCTTTCCGCGCGTCCACCAGACGCTCAGCCGCGAAGTGCTGGCCGGCGGCACCCTGCTCTACACCTGGCCGGGGCGCGATCCGGCGGCCCCGGCGCTGCTGCTTGCCGCGCATCAGGATGTGGTGCCGATCGATCCGGGCAGCGCCGCGCGCTGGACGCATCCGCCCTTTGCCGGGACGGTCGCCGACGGCCATGTCTGGGGCCGGGGGGCGATTGACGACAAGGCCTCGCTGATGGCGATCCTCGAGGCGGCGGAGCGGCTGGCGGCGCGCGGCGTCCGCCCGCGCCAGACCGTCTATCTCGCCTTCGGCCATGACGAGGAACGCGGCGGCAGCGGCGCACGCGCGGTTGCCGCCCTGCTCCGCCAGCGGGGCGCGCGGATCGGCCTTGCGCTCGACGAAGGCTATGCGGTGCTCGACGGCGTGCTGTCATTCGTGCGCGCGCCGGTCGCGGTCATCGGCACGGCGGAAAAAGGCTATGTCTCGGTCGAGCTGATCGCGCGCGGCACCGGCGGCCACAGCTCGATGCCCGGCGACGACAATGCCGCCGCCCGGCTGTCGCGCGCGGTCGACCGCATCTTCGACGATCAGCTGCCGGCCCGGCTCGACGGCCCGGCGGGCGCGCTGATCGATCATGTCGCGCCCTATGCCGACTGGCCGATGCGCGCGGTGCTCGCCAATCGCTGGCTGACCGCGCCGCTGATCCGCCGCGCCTTTCTGGCGCGGCCCGATACGGCGGCGCTGCTGCGCACGACCACCGCCCCGACCATCCTTGCCGCCGGCAGCAAGGACAATGTGCTGCCGCAGACCGCGCGGGCGGTGATCAACCACCGCATCCTGCCCGGCGACAGCCGCGCCGGCGTGCTTGCCCATGACCGCGCGGCCGCCGACGACCCGGGGGTGATGCTGCGCGCTTTGCCCGGCGGGCATGAACCCAGCAAGCCCGCCGATCCCGCCGGACCCGATTTCCAGCGGCTGACGGCGGTGGTGCGCAGCCATTTCCCCAACGCCGTGATCGCCCCCGGGCTGGTGCTGGGGGCAACCGACGGCCGCGCTTATGAAGGGCTGGCGCGCAGCGTGCTGCGCTTCATGCCGATCGTGATGACGCGGGCCGACCTTGCCCGGTTTCACGGCAATGACGAGCGGCTGGCCGTCGACCAATATATGCGCGCCATCGCATTCTATCAGGCGCTGCTTGCCGGGTGACAGGCTTCCGGCGGTGCGGAAGCTTTGTTAGATCATCGGCTGATTGAAAAATGGGCCCGGCGCGGCGCTGCCGGGCCGAAGGGGGATCATGTTCGGCTATTTCATCGGCGCGGTGCCGGATTTTCTCGCCTATTTCGGGGCAGCCATCGCGCTCGCCGCGCTGTTCCTGTTCGTCTATATCCGGCTGACCCCGCACCGCGAACTGGCGCTGATCCGCGACGGCAACAGCGCGGCGGCGACGCAGCTGACCGGCACCTTTCTGGGCTTTGCGATCCCGGTTGCGACCGTCATCGGCCATTCGGTCAGCATTCCCGACATGCTGCTATGGGGCGCGGTGGCGGCAGTGGTGCAGTTGCTCGTCTTTCTGGTCATCGCGCGGCTGGTGTTTGCCGGCATTTCGGCGCGCATCGCCGAAGGCTGCACGGCCTCGGGCATTTTCGTCGGCGGGATCGGGCTGGGGATCGGCATCCTCCAGGCCGCCTGCATGATCCCCTGAGCGCGCGGCGATGAAGAAGCAGCTGCCGATGACCGCCGCAATGGCCGCCGCCATCGCCGCCCTGCCCGCCTGTTCGCCGCGCGACGACTGGGGCGAGCCGATGGTCGCCGACCGCGACACCGCGATCTGCGTCAACGAAGCCGGCGAGCGCGTGGACGATGATTTGTGCGCCGATGGCCGCAGCGGCGGCGCGCGCTTTTACGGCAATTCGCGGCCCGGCTTTCTTTGGTATTATCTCGGCCGCCGCTCGGCCATTCCCTATTATGGCGACAGCATCCATGACCGTCGCCATGCGGTCGCGGGCAGTTTCGTGCCGGTCGCGGGGACCAGCTATGCCGAAGCGCCAGTCGGCAGCCGGATCACGCGCAGCCAGGCGGTCAGGCGCGGCGGGCTGGGGCTGAGCAGCCGCCGCTTCGGCAGCGGACGCGGCTGACCCGGTGGACCGGATCGCCATCGCCCCGCGCCCCGGCTGGGCCGGGATCGTCGCGGCGCAGGGGCTGGTCTGGCACAGCGAAGCCGAGCGCCCCTATTGGGACGAAAGCGGCTGTTATCGCTTCACGCTTGCCGAAATCCTGATGATCGAGGCCGCGGTCGAGGAGGTCTACCGGCTGTTCGTCGCCGCCGGGGAACGGATTGCGGGCGACGATGCGCTGATGGCGCGCTTCGGCATTCCCGACTGGTGCCGGGATGCGGTCGCCGCGTCATGGGCGGGCCGGCCGCCCGCGCTCGACCATGGCCGGTTCGATTTCGGCTATGACGGCAGCGGCGCACCCGCTCTGTTCGAGTTCAACTGCGACACGCCGACCGCGCTGCTGGAAACCGCCGTCATCCAGTGGAACTGGAAAGAGGACGTGTTTCCCGGCCATGACCAGTTCAACAGCCTGCATGAAAAGCTGATCGCCGCATGGCAGCGCATGGCCGGCGCGCTGCCGGACAAAAGACTGTGGTTCGGCCATGTCGCCGATCCGGCGCATGAAGACACGATCACCACCATTTATCTGCGCGAACTGGCCGAGCTGGCGGGGATCGAGACGCTGGGCGTGATCATCGACGATATCGGCCTTGATGCCGCCGGGCGGATCGTCGACGGCGATGACCGGCTGATCAGCGCGATCTTCAAGCTTTATCCCTGGGAATGGATCGTCGCCGAACCCTTCGGGCGCGACATTGTCCGCCATCTGCCCGACACGTTCTGGATCGAGCCGATCTGGAAGATGATCTGGAGCAACAAGGCGGTGCTGCCGCTGCTGTGGGAGATGTTTCCCGGCCATCCCAATCTGCTGCCGGCCAGTTTCGACGCCGCAGGGGTCGGGCCGGATCATGTCGTCAAGCCGTGCCTCGCGCGCGAGGGGGCGAACATCGCCCTCGTCGAGGGCGGCCGCCTGCGCGCCCGGGCGGGCGGCGGCTATGATGGGCCGTGCGTCTATCAGCAGCTTTACCGGCTGCGCGATTTCGGGCGCGGCTATCCGGTGCTCGGCTGCTGGGTCGTGGGCGGCGAGGCGGCGGGCATGGGCATCCGCGAGGACGGGCTGATCACCGGCAACACCGCGCGGTTCGTGCCGCACATCATCGACGGCTAGAGCATTTTCAAGCCGGGCAGACTCACCCGTCGACTCGGAAAATCCGGCAAATCAAAGGTCTAAAGCGGCAACCCGCAGCCGAGGGCAGGAGAAGGCAGATGACACGCTTCCAGGCGATGACCGACACGCTCAAAGAACTGGTCATGCTCTACCTGCTGCTGCTCGGCCTCGCCGCGCTCGGCTTCATGATCCTCGAAGGGCATGATCTCCCGACCAGCCTCTATTGGGCCGGCACCACCGCAACCTCGACCGGCTATGGCGACATCGTGCCGCGCACGCCCGGCGGCCGCTGGCTCGCGCTGGCGCTGATGCACGCATCGGTATTCATCGTCGCGCCGCTGATCGTCGTGCGGCTGATCGACCGGCTGATCCATGACAGCGACGCCTTCACCCATGCCGAGCAGGTGATGATGATCGAAACGCTGGCGCGCATCGAGGCGCGGCTGGACCGGCTGGAACAGCGGGACGGCAGCGCCGCCCCCGGCGTCAGCCGTGCCGGGCCGCAACCAGATAATTGAGCGAACGGTCGTCGCCGAGCACGAACCCGCGTGCGGGCGAGAAAGCGAGGCCGCAGACATCGGTCACCACCAGCCCGGCGGCGGCCAGATGCGCGGTCAGTTCCTCGGGCGTCAGGAACCGGTCCCAGTCATGGGTACCGCGCGGGATCTTCCCCAGCCCTTCGGCAAGGGTGATCATCATCAGCCGCGCCTTGGCGGTGCGGTTGGGCGTGGACAGGATCATCAGCCCGCCGGGCGCAAGCCGCGCGGCGAGCGCAGCGGCAAACGCCGCCGGATCGGCGACATGCTCGATCACCTCCATCGCGGTGACGAGATCGAACGGCGCGGCGTCGAGCGCCGCGACCTCGCCGGCGACATAGTCGATCGCCAGCCCCTGCGCCGCCGCATGGTCGCGCGCGGCGGCGATGTTTTCGGGCGCGGCGTCGATGCCGGTGACCGCCGCCCCCATGCGCGCCAGCGGTTCGGCGAGCAGCCCCGCCCCGCAGCCGACATCGAGCGCGCGCCGCCCGGCGAGCGGACGGAGCGCCCGCCCGTCCCCGCCCCAATGGGCGTCGATCATCCGCCGGACATAGGCGAGCCGCACCGGATTGAGCCGGTGGAGCATTGCCGAGCTGCCGCGCGGGTTCCACCAGTCGGCGGCGAGCGCGCCGAAATGCGCCGCCTCGTCCGGCCGGATGGTCGGGGCGGCGGGCACCGGAACGGGGTCAGCCGGGCTGACGGAAGCGTCACTTGTGTTCATGGGGTCACTTTCCTATCAGGACGGCCGATTTTCTCCAAGGCAGTCCAGACTTCGATCCATGGCGCGCATCGTAATGAAGTTCGGCGGCACCTCGATGGCCGGGGTGGAACGCATCCAGAATGTCGCGCGCCGCGTGAAGCGCGAGGTCGAGGCTGGTCATCAGGTGGCGGTCGTCGTCTCGGCGATGGCGGGCGAGACCGACCGGCTGGTGTCGTTCTGCCGCGAAGTCTCGCCGCTTTACGATCCGGCCGAATATGATGTGGTGGTCGCCGCCGGCGAACAGGTGACGAGCGGCCTGCTCGCCATCGCGCTCCAGACGATCGGCGTCCCCGCCCGGTCATGGCTGGGCTGGCAGCTGCCCATCGGCACGGTCGGCGGCCATGCGGCGGCGCGGATCGAGGAGATCGACACCGATGCGCTGGATGCCGCGCTCGCCGCCGGCGAAGTGGCGGTCATCCCCGGCTTTCAGGGCATGGCGGACAATGGCCGCATCACCACGCTCGGCCGCGGCGGATCGGACACCTCGGCGGTCGCGGTGGCGGCGGCGATGAAGGCCGACCGGTGCGACATCTACACCGATGTCGACGGCGTCTACACCACCGATCCGCGCATCGTGCCGCGCGCGCGCAAGCTGCAAAAGGTCACCTATGAAGAGATGCTCGAACTGGCGAGCGTCGGCGCGAAGGTGCTCCAGACCCGTTCGGTCGGGCTGGCGATGCGCGAAAATGTGCGCGTGCAGGTGCTGTCGTCGTTCGACGACCGGCCCGGCACGATGATCGTCGGCGACGACGAGATTGAGGAAAGCGAAATGGAACGTCAGCTCATCACCGGCATCGCCCATGACAAGAATGAGGCGAAGATCACCCTGACCGACGTGCCGGACCGGCCGGGTGCCGTCGCCTCGATCTTCGCCCCGCTGGCCGAGGCGAACATCAATGTCGACATGATCGTGCAGAACATCGCGCATGACACCGGCTCGACCGATGTCACCTTCACTGTGCCGATGGCGGAGCTGGCCCGCTCGCTCGACGTGCTCACCCAGGCGCGGGAGCGGATCGGCTATACCCGGCTGGTGCACGACACCAACGTGTCCAAGGTGTCGATCGTCGGCGTCGGCATGCGCTCCAATGCCGGGGTCGCGGCGACGATGTTCCGCACGCTCGGCGAACGCGGCATCAATATCCAGGCGATCACCACGTCGGAGATCAAGGTCTCGGTGCTGATCGAGGAAGATTATACCGAACTCGCGGTGCGTGTGCTGCACACCGCCTATGGCCTCGACGCCGATCAGGCGGCGGCATGAACGCGCCGACGATGGTGAGCGGGCAGGACCGGCTGGCCGCGCTGATGGCGCGCGGTGCCGCGTTTCTGGGCAGCGAGGTCGCGGTGCTCGGCGGGGCCATGTCCTGGGTGTCGGAACGGCATCTGGTCGCGGCGATTTCCAATGCCGGCGGCTTTGGCGTCATCGCCTGCGGCGCGATGCCGCCCGCGCTGCTCGATGCCGAGATCGCGGCGACGCGCGCGCTGACCGACAAGCCGTTCGGCGTCAACCTGATCACCATGCACCCCGATCTGGCCGAGCTGATCGCGATCTGCGGCCGCCACCGGGTCAGCCATGTCGTGCTGGCGGGCGGCCTGCCGCCTGCGGGCAGCATCGACGCGCTGAAGGCGACCGGCGCGCGCATCATCTGCTTTGCCCCCGCGCTGGCGCTGGCGCGCAAGCTGCTGCGCTCGGGCGTCGATGCGCTGGTGATCGAGGGGATGGAAGCGGGCGGCCATATCGGCCCGGTTTCGACATCGGTGCTGGCGCAGGAAATCCTGCCCGAACTGGCCGAGGCCGCGCCGATCTTCGTTGCCGGCGGCATCGGCCGGGGCGAGGCGATCGCCACCTATTTGGAGATGGGGGCGGCGGGCGTGCAGCTTGGCACGCGCTTCGTCTGCGCGACCGAGAGCATCGCCCATCCGGCGTTCAAAAAGGCGTTCATCCGCGCTTCGGCGCGCGATGCGGTGGCAAGCGTGCAGATCGATCCGCGCCTGCCGGTGATCCCGGTGCGCGCGCTCAAGAACGCGGGCACCGAGCTGTTCACCGCCAAGCAGCGCGAAGTGGCGGCCCGGCTCGACAAGGGCGAGCTGGACATGGCGGCGGCCCAGCTGGAAATCGAGCATTTCTGGGCAGGTGCGCTGCGCCGCGCGGTCATTGACGGCGATGTCGAACATGGTTCGGTGATGGCCGGCCAGTCGGTCGGGATGGTGAAGGCCGAAGAACCGGTCGCCGACATCATTGCCGCATTGATGGCCGAAGCCCGCGCCGCACTGACGCGCAACGCCGGCTGAGCCGGACCTTTACTGGAAAAGGTTTACGTGTCCTTTCGGGACGATCCCGAAAAGAAACATTAACTGTTGCCGAAAGGGGTCGACCGAATCGGCCCGTTCGACTATCGGCAAGTTCGTTAAACGAAGTCAGGGGTGTGAAATGAACAAGTTCCTCGCTGCGGCCGCGCTCGGCGCCGCGGTCGTCTCGGCGCCGGTCTCGGCCGCCACGACCTTCACCTTCACCGGCAACGACCCGGTCAACGGGTCCGTGGGCAATGCCTTCAATTATTCGGCGGGTGGCGTGAGCTTCCGCGTCTCGGCATGGCGCGCGACCGCCAGCGCCGGCGGTTTCACCTATACCGCCAACCAGTCCTATCTGGCCCGCTTCAGCAACGGTCTGGGCGTGACCAGCAGCGGCGACCAGAATGGCATGAACAACCTGCACACGGTTGAAAACCAGAACGGTTTCGACTTTGTGATGATCCAGTTCGACCGCAATGTCCGCCTGACCGGCGCGAACCTCGACACCTACCGGGTGGCGAACTCGTTCGACAATGACGCGATGCTGTCGACCGGCATCGTCAACGCGCCGTGGAACAGCACGATCGCGCTGCACAACAACTCGGCACTGATGACCGCGCTGGTGAGCAACGCCGTGAGCGTGAAGAACAGCCCGGGCACGCCCGACGCGCGCACCTTCAGCTACAACCAGACCGGCAATGTCTGGATCCTGGGTGCCGATCACCAGAACACCGACGGTGTCGACGGCTTCAAGCTGAAGAGCATCACCTTCAGCCCGGCCGTGCCTGAGCCGGCGACCTGGGCGATGATGATCGGCGGCTTCGGCCTGGTGGGCGCTGCCGCCCGCCGCCGCGGCAACCGTCAGGTCTCGCTGACCGCCTGATCCTTCGGCGCCGGGTCATCCGGCGGCCATGGACTTGCCCCTCGGGGCAATCCCCGGAAGCGCACGGAGCCGGCAGGTTTCGTGCGCTTCTTTGCGCCCGGGCGCTTATCTGGTGTCCGGGCGGGGCAGAGGCTGGACGGGGCGAAATTTCGCGCAAGACGGCTGCGGGCGGCTTTGCTAGCGTCGCACCATGCCGATTGTCGCTGCATCGTCCGCCCGCGAAATCCTGACCCGCCTGCATGACGTGATGGCGTCCAAGGCCAATGCCCAGACCAAGCTCAACCAGGTCGTCGGCATCATCGGCGAACAGCTGTCGAGCGAGGTGTGTTCGATCTACCTGCTGCGCGACGGCGTGCTGGAGCTGTTCGCGACCCGCGGGCTGAAGCAGGAGGCGGTGCACGTCACCAAGCTTGCGCTTGGCGAGGGTCTGGTCGGCACCATCGCCCAGAATGTCGAGGTGCTGAACCTCGACGAAGCCGCCGCCCATCCCGATTTCGCCTATAAGCCCGAAACCGGCGAGGAACGGTTTCACAGCTTTGCCGGGGTGCCGATCATCCGCCGCGAACGCGCGGTGGGCGTGCTGTGCGTCCAGCATTCCGAACCGCGCCGCTATGACGAGGTCGAGATCGAGGCGCTGCAGACGGTTGCCATGGTGTTGTCCGAACTGATCGCCAATGCCGGGCTGATCGACGGGCCGGTCGCGGCCGCCACCCGCGTCCAGTCGAGCGCGCCGCTGCGTCTCGACGGGCAGAAGCTGGTCG
>DBAW01000175.1:15236-15398 GCA_002291855.1 Sphingomonas sp. UBA1000 | reverse complement strand
CGCGGTGATGCGCGGAACGCGGCCGAACATTCGTAACTGTGGTTTTATGGCACAGGTGGCTAACATGCCGCCTGCGCAAGCGGCCAGCTTTGGCCCGAAGGATGATGTATGACGAAACTGAGCGGCGGGGACTCCAAGAGCACCCTCTATTGCTCGTTCTGC
>DBAW01000175.1:544-14916 GCA_002291855.1 Sphingomonas sp. UBA1000 | reverse complement strand
CACCCTCTATTGCTCGTTCTGCGGCAAGTCGCAGCATGAGGTCCGCAAGCTGATCGCCGGACCGACCGTGTTCATCTGCGATGAATGCGTCGAGCTGTGCAACGACATCATCCGCGAGGAAACCAAATCGGCGCTGGTGTCCAAAAAGGATGGCGGCGTGCCGACGCCGCAGGAAATCTGCGACGTTCTCGACGATTATGTGATCGGGCAGAAGCAGGCCAAGCGCGTGCTGTCGGTCGCGGTTCACAATCATTACAAGCGGCTCGCGCATGGTGCCAAGGGCGCCGATGTCGAACTGGCCAAGTCGAACATCCTGCTCGTCGGGCCGACCGGCTGCGGCAAGACGCTGCTCGCCCAGACGCTCGCCCGCATCCTCGACGTGCCGTTCACCATGGCCGATGCGACGACGCTGACCGAGGCCGGCTATGTCGGCGAGGATGTCGAGAACATCATCCTGAAGCTGCTTCAGGCGTCGGATTACAATGTCGAGCGCGCGCAGCGCGGCATCGTCTATATCGACGAAATCGACAAGATCAGCCGCAAGGCCGAAAACCCGTCGATCACCCGCGACGTGTCGGGCGAAGGCGTGCAGCAGGCGCTGCTCAAGCTGATGGAAGGCACGACCGCGAGCGTGCCGCCCCAGGGCGGGCGCAAGCATCCGCAGCAGGAGTTTCTGCAGGTCGACACGACCAACATCCTGTTCATCTGCGGCGGTGCCTTTGCCGGCTTGGAAAAGATCATCGGCGACCGGTTGCAGGGCAAGTCGATCGGCTTCGGCGCATTCGTCGCAGCACCCGAGGAGCGGCGCACCGGCGAGGTGCTGCGCCAGTGCGAGCCGGAAGATCTGCTGAAGTTCGGCCTGATCCCCGAATTCGTCGGCCGTCTGCCGGTTATCGCGACGCTCGAGGATCTCGACGTCGATGCGCTGGTCAAGATCCTGACCGAACCGAAAAACGCGCTGGTCAAACAGTATCAGAAGCTGTTCGACATGGAGGATGTGAAGCTGAGCTTCACCGACGACGCGCTGATCGCCGTCGCCAAAAAGGCGATCATGCGCAAGACCGGTGCGCGCGGCCTGCGTTCGATCCTCGAAGGCATTCTGCTCGACACCATGTTCGACCTGCCGTCGATGGACGGGGTCGATGAAGTGATGGTCGACCGCGACGTGGTCGAGGGCCGCAAGGAGCCGGTCCGCGTCTATGCCCCGAAAAAGGAAACCGGCGCGGCCTGATCCGGCCTTATCCGGCCTTGCGGGGCCGGCGGCATGATGGAGGCGGCCCTGCCGGGCCGCCTCTTTTCGTCTGTGCGCCCCGCCGGACCGGGCGGGCGGGCAGGCGCGGAAAACTGCCATGGATTGATGCCGGCCGATCCGGTCCCATATAAGTCCTGTAAACGCCTTGAGGCGTAACCGGAGCCATGATGACCCAGAGCTATCCAGTTTTGCCGCTGCGCGACATTGTCGTGTTTCCGCACATGATCGTGCCGCTGTTCGTCGGCCGCGAAAAGTCGGTGGCGGCGCTTGAGCGGGCGATGGCGGCGGACAAGCAGATCTTCCTTGTCGCGCAGCTCGACCCGGCCAATGACGATCCCGATCGCGACGATCTTTACGACCTTGGCGTGCTGGCGACCGTGCTGCAGCTGCTCAAGCTGCCCGACGGCACCGTCCGCGTGCTGGTCGAGGGCAAGCAGCGCGCGACGCTCGACACGCTGTCGCGCGATGGCGAGCATCTGAACGCCAGCGTCACCCTGACCGAGGAGCCGGAGGTGACCGGCGTCGAGGCCAAGGCGCTGATGCGTTCGGTGGTCGAGCAGTTCGAGAATTACGCCAAGCTCAACCGCAAGCTGCCGGCTGAAACGGCTGTGCAGCTGGCCGATATCGACGATGCGTCGCGGCTGGCCGATGCGGTGGCCGCCAACATCACGATCAAGGTGGCCGACAAGCAGTCGCTGCTCGTCGAACTCGATCCGGCCAAGCGGCTGGAGATGGTGTTCGCCTTCATGGAGGGCGAGCTGGGCGTGCTGCAGGTCGAAAAGAAGATCCGCAGCCGCGTCAAGCGCCAGATGGAGAAGACACAGCGCGAATATTATCTGAACGAACAGCTGAAGGCGATCCAGCGCGAGCTGGGCAATGAAAGCGAAGAGGATGGCGACGAGATCGCCGAACTCACGCAGAAGATCGCCAAGCTCAAACTGTCCAAGGAAGCGCGCGCCAAGGCCGGGGCGGAGCTGAAAAAGCTCAAGACCATGGCCCCGATGTCGGCCGAGGCGACGGTGGTGCGCAATTATCTGGACGTGCTGCTGGGCCTGCCCTGGGGCAAGAAGTCCAAGCTCAAGCGCGACATTGCCGAGGCCGAGCGCGTGCTCGACGAGGATCATTACGGCCTTGAGAAGGTGAAGGAGCGGATCGTCGAATATCTGGCGGTCCAGGCGCGCACCAACAAGCTCAAAGGCCCGATCCTGTGCCTGGTCGGCCCGCCGGGCGTCGGCAAGACCTCGCTCGGCAAGTCGATCGCGCGCGCGACGGGCCGCGAGTTCGTCCGCCAGTCGCTGGGCGGGGTGCGCGACGAGGCCGAGATTCGCGGCCATCGGCGCACCTATATCGGCTCGCTGCCGGGCAAGATCGTGACCAATCTGCGCAAGGCCGGCACGTCCAACCCGCTGTTCCTGCTCGACGAGATCGACAAGCTGGGCCAGGATTTCCGCGGCGATCCGGCCTCGGCCCTGCTCGAGGTGCTGGACCCGGAACAGAATAACAAGTTCCAGGACCATTATCTGGAAATCGATATCGACCTGTCGGACGTGATGTTCGTCACCACGGCCAACTCGCTCAACCTGCCGCAGCCGCTGCTCGACCGCATGGAGATCATCCGAGTCGAAGGCTATACCGAGGATGAGAAGGTCGAGATCGCCCAGCGCCATCTGGTGGCCAAGCAGATCGAGGCGCATGGCCTGAAGCCGGGCGAGTTCGCGATCACCGAGGACGGGCTGCGCGCGCTGATCCGCCATTACACGCGCGAGGCGGGTGTCCGCACGCTCGAGCGCGAGATTGCCAAGCTCGCCCGCAAGGCGCTGCGCCGCATTCTCGAAGGCAAGATCGAGGCGGCGGAGATCACGCCCGACAATCTGGCCGAATATGCCGGCGTCCGCCGCTATCGCCACGGCGTCGGCGAGGAGGAGAACCAGATCGGCGCGGTGACCGGCCTCGCCTGGACCGAGGTGGGCGGCGAACTGTTGACCATCGAAAGCGTGACCGTGCCCGGCAAGGGCCAGATCCGCACGACCGGCAAGCTGGGCGAGGTGATGCAGGAATCGGTGCAGGCCGCGTTCAGCTTCGTCCGCGCACGCAGCCCGGCCTATGGCATCAAGCCAAGCCTGTTTGCGCGCAAGGACATCCATATCCACCTGCCCGAAGGCGCGGTGCCCAAGGACGGGCCGTCGGCGGGTATCGGCATGGTGACCTCGATCGTGTCGACGCTGACCGGCATCCCGGTGCGGCGCGAAGTGGCGATGACCGGCGAAGTCACGCTGCGCGGCCGTGTGCTGCCCATTGGCGGGCTGAAGGAAAAGCTGCTGGCGGCGCTGCGCGGCGGGATCACCACCGTGTTCATCCCGCAGGAGAACGAAAAGGATCTGGCCGATATCCCGGCCAATATCCGTGACGGGCTGACCATCGTGCCGGTCAGCCATGTCGATCAGGTGCTTGCCGGTGCGCTCGCCGCGCCGCTGACGCCGATCGAATGGACCGAGGCCGACGAGCTGGCGGCGCAGCCGCCGGTTGCCGTCGCCTCGTCGCTGGGCGAGGCTGACCCGGCGGTCCGCCACTGACCTGTTGCACCGGCGCGGGCGGTGCCGATGGTGCCGCCCGCACGCTCCCGCCGTCAAACGGTGCGTCCGATACGGCCGGTGCCGTGATTGGTCGTTGACGCCGGGGGCCGGCTTCTTCTTAGTGGCCCGCCGGATGCCAGCTTGGCCCGATTCCGATACAGGCGCCGCCATGCGCGCCAGCAAAGGGGACGAGTATCAGATGAACAAACAGGAACTGATCGGCGCAGTCGCCGAAACCGCGGGCCTGACCCGCGGCGATGCGGTCAAAGCGGTCGAAGCGGTGTTCGACACCATTTCCGCCGCGCTCAAAAAGGGCGACGAGGTCCGTCTGGTCGGCTTCGGCACCTTTACCGTGACGCGGCGCAAGGCGTCGACCGGCCGCAATCCGCGCACCGGCGAGCCGATGTCGATCAAGGAATCGTCGCAGCCCAAGTTCAAGGCCGGCAAGACGCTCAAGGATGCGTGCAACGTCTGACCGGTGACGTTTTTTCGGGCCGGCACCCTATTTTCCGGTCTGGACAGGGGCGAGGGAGCGCCCTAAAGGCGTCGCTCCACAGCGTGGGCGCGTAGCTCAGTGGTAGAGCACTGTGTTCACACCGCAGGGGTCGCAAGTTCAATCCTTGCCGCGCCCACCATCAAAAACCCCGGAAGCCGGTGCTTCCGGGGTTTTTTTGTCCCCGGCGGCATGACCGGCCTCTCGCCCGATGTCACCCGCTCCGGGCTTTTGGGATGTCCATTTTGGTGATGGGCTTGGTGATCGATCCGGCTTGAAAACATATTGCCGCGATCGATCCCGGAATGATCTCCCTCACATCGATCTGTTCCGGATGAAACGAAACACCGTAAACGGACGTTGTTATCCGCGCGACTGGATGCCTCCCCGATTATCATTTCGTATCCAGGGGAGTGAAATCATGTCTCATCCGGAACAAATGGGATTCTTGCGCCTGTGCTCGTCATACATGTGCAAGGGGTTTTCAGCACCACGTGTGATCGAAATCGGTTCCTATGACGTGAACGAGGCTGCTGGCGGTATAAGATCGATTTTTTCTGCGGCATCCGAATATGTCGGCGTTGATCTGGCCCCTGGACCCGGCGTGGATATTGTCTGTTCGGGCCATGAAGTTGATCTGGGATCGGATCGGTTTGATATCGCCATCTCGTCAGAATGCTTCGAGCATAATCCGCATTGGCGCGAAACCTTCATCAACATGCACCGAATGCTGCGGCCGGGCGGCCTTTTGATCATGACGTGCGCGACCACGGGCCGGGTCGAACATGGGACGGCGCGTACTGACCCGCGGATGTCGCCCGGCACGCATCAGCGCGGCTGGAGCTATTATCGCAACCTGACCCGCGCCGATTTCGAGGCGTCTCTGGGTCTGGAGGAGATGTTTGCGCTCCACCGGTTCTACACCGCGTCGACGTCGCACGACCTCTACTTCGTCGGCTTCAAGGAAGGTGGTTCCTTTGCCTGCGATGTCGCGGCTCTGGAAGCTGGGATCGCCCGGCTGGGACGGGAGCGTCGCCGCGCGATGCCCCCTGCGAAACGCCTTGCCCGCCAGCTTGCGCGCGCCCCGCTGGGGCTGGTCGCGAAGCTGCTCCCCGAACACGCTTTTCAAGCCGTCGCCGTGCCGTACAGCCGGGCGATCTACCGGCTCAGTGCGCGGCTTGGGGTCAATATCTGACGCGCGGACGGCGGATCAGGCGGCGAGCGTGCCGGCCGATGGCGGTGCGGCGTCGGCTTGATCGCGGCCGAGTTCGTCGGCGATGCATTCGAGCAGGTGGATCAGCAGCGGCTTGTGAAATTCCCCGACAATCGCGTCGAGTTGCCGGTCGACGGCATCGGCATGGGCGGTCAGCCGGTCGAGATAGGCTCCACCCATCGGTGTCAGGTGCAGATGATAGGCACGCCGGTCCGTCTCGGAGCGCCGCCGCACGACAAGGCCGTCGCGCTCGAGCGTCCTGATCGCCGGGGTCAGCGTGGACTTGTCCCGCCCGGTGGCAAGGCTGAGCGCGGTCTGGTTCAGGCCGGGATTGTCGGCGATCAGCGACAGGATCGCATAATGGCCGGGGTTGAGCGCATCCTCGCCGATGGCGCGGGCAAAGGCCTGAAAAGACGCATCATGCGCGCGCCGCAACTGAAATCCGATATGCGTTCTGAGCCCGCCCAGGCTCACCTTGTCGCCGCTGCCTGCCGGCAGCACTGCCTGCCCGTTCGCCATCTGTGTCTCCGCCCCGGGCGCGGGCCTGTCCGATCTGGTCTGCCGGTTAAGGTCCACTGCCCGTGATTAACTATAGGAGATGTTTTGTGCGGTGCCACGGGAATCGGTGAAAGCGTTGGATCGGCGGTGCAATCCTTTGCTTCTGCTGCGTTGCCAAACGCGCCAGATCGGCCAGCCAGATGGTCCCGCCGGGCCGGTCAGAGGCGGATGACCAGCTGCGACCAGAAGATATGGTCCATCGCGTCTTCGCCGCGCCGCCGGACATGTTGATTGAGATAGCCCGGCTCGAACGAGATGTTGCGCGTGACTGGAATGTTGAGGCCGATCTGGTTGCGCCAGCGGTCGATCCCGGTGCGGAAACGCGGGGCAGGGGCGTTGAGGTTGAAAAACCCTTCCGACCACAGCACCAGCGACACCCCGTCCTTGCCGCCCAGCGGCAGGTTGGCGCGCACCTGCTGGCGCAGCCGCCAGCCCATGTCCTCGCCGCTGAACAGCCGCTGTTCGATCCGGCTGCGGCCGAGCAGCTGGATGCGGTCAGTGCGCGCAATCTGGAACGAAATCTGCTGCCAGAAGCGGTGCTCGTCGCGCAGCCGGTCGGTCGTGCCGGTCGGCACATAGGCATAGCCGGCATGGATCTGGGTGGTGCGGCCGATCTGCCGGCCGATGGCGGGGCGCAGGATGAACTGGCGCTGGCGGCCCGGCGCCTCGCCGATCCGCGCCTGACCTTCCAGCCAGATCAGTGTCTTGCCCGAAATCGGCCCGGTGGCGAGGGTCGCGTACCAGACCTGGGCAACATCATCGGTCGCCCGTGCGGGCGCGCCTGCCAGCAAAAGCGTCGATGCCAGCAGCATCGCGCCGGTTCTGATCATCCGCCCGGTCATGCTTCCTTTATAGCTGCAACGCCGGGCATGAGACGAATCACTGAACATCAATAGCGCGCGCCGACGAAATACAGGCCGTCGGGCGGCGCATTGTGGCCGAGCGCGGCGCGGTCACGCGCGGCGAGCGCGGCCTCAAGGTCGGCCGCCGTCCAGCGGCCGTCGCCGACCATCACGAGGCAGCCGACCATCGACCGCACCTGATGGTGCAGGAACGACCGCGCTCCGGCATGGACGAGGACGAGATCGGCGTCGCGCTCCACATCCAGCCGGTCGAGCGTCTTGACCGGGCTGTCGGCTTGGCAATGGACCGAGCGGAAGGTGGTGAAATCATGCCGCCCGACCAGCAATTGCGCGGCGGCGTGCATCGCTTCGGCATCGAGCGGCTGGACGACGCGCCACGCCAGCCCCGCCTCGAAGGTCAGCGGCGCGCGCCGGTTGACGATCCGATATTCATAGGACCGCCCCGTGCAGGAAAAGCGCGCATGCCAGTCATCCGGCACGATCCGGCAGTCGAGGATCGCCACCGGATCGGGGCGGAGCAGCGCATTGAGCGCCTCCATCAGCCGGAACGGCTCGGGCGTTTTGGTCGTCAGGTCGACATGCGCGCGCATCGCCAGCGCATGGACGCCGGCATCGGTGCGCCCGGCGGCATGAACGGTCGCGGCCGCGCCGGTCATGCGTTCGACGGCGCGCTCGACGGCTTCCTGCACGCTCGGCCCGTGCGCCTGCCGCTGCCAGCCCATGAACGGGCGGCCATCATATTCGATCGTCAGCGCATACCGCGTCATGCCAGCATCGTCCCCGGCGCGATGGCAAAGCCGCGCAGCAGCTCGTCGACCGCCATTGCCGCGCGCCCGGCGCGCTGCACACGCAGCGGGCGCAGCGAATCGGCCCCGCAGCCGATCAGCAGCCGGTCATCGCCCACCTGTCCCGCCGGGCCGGCCACCGGCTCGACCGCCGCCGCCAGAATGCGGATGCGTTCGCCGTTCAGTTCGAAAAACGCCCCCGGCGCGGGGGTGAAGGCGCGCACCTGCCGTTCGGCCGCGACCGCCCCGGCAGCGAAATCCAGCCGCGCCTCGGCCTTGTCGATCTTGGCGGCATAGGTGACGCCGGCGTCGGGCTGGGGCTGTGGCGGATGGCCGGGCAGATCGGCCAGCACAGCCACCATCAGCTGTGCACCCAGCAGTGCCAGTTCGGCGGTCAGCTCGCCCGCCGTCCTGGCCGCGACCGGCGTCGTCACGGTGGCGCGCATCGGCCCGGTGTCCAGCCCCGCTTCCATGTCCATGATCGTGACCCCGGTGAGCGTATCGCCGGCCAGGATCGCGCGCTGGATCGGCGCTGCCCCCCGCCAGCGCGGCAGCAGCGAGGCATGGACGTTCAGACAGCCAAGCCGCGGCGCGGCAAGGATCGGGCGCGGTAGGATCAGGCCGTAAGCGGCAACGATCGCCGCATCGGCACCGAATGCGGCAAACTCGGCCTGCGCCTCGGCGGTCTTGAGCGTGACCGGCGTCAGCACGGTCAGCCCCAGCTCGGCGGCACGGCGCGCGACCGGAGTGGGGGTCAGCGCCTTGCCGCGTCCGGCGGGGCGGGGCGGCTGCGAATAGACGGCGGCAAGCTCGTGCCCGGCCGCGACCAGCGCGTCGAGCGTCGGCACGGCGAAATCGGGGGTTCCCATGAAGATCAGGCGCATTCCCCCTCCAAACCGCTGGCGGCCCGGCGCGCAAGCCCTTATCTGTGCCGGTCATGGCTTCCCCCGAGATCGAGGCGCTGGTCCAGGCGCTTGCCCGGCTGCCGGGCCTTGGCCCGCGCTCGGCACGGCGTGCGGTGCTGCATCTGCTCAAGAAGCGCGAGACCGCGCTGGTGCCGCTGGCGCGCGCGCTGGAGACGGTCGAGGCGCGTCTCGTCACCTGCGGCATGTGCGGCAATGTCGACACCTGCGATCCGTGCGCGATCTGCGCCGATCCGCGCCGCGACACGCGCGCCCTGTGCGTGGTCGAGGAAGTTGCCGATCTGTGGGCGCTCGATCGGGCGCGGCTGTTTCCCGGCCGTTATCATGTGCTGGGCGGGCGGCTGTCGGCGCTGGACGGGGTGCGGCCCGAGGATCTGCGCATCGACGGGCTGGTCGCGCGGGTCGCGGCAGGCGGCGTCGATGAAGTGGTGCTGGCGATGAACGCCACGCTCGAAGGGCAGACGACCGCCCATTACATTGCCGAGCGGCTGGAGGGATATCCGGTGCGGCTGACCCAGCTCGCCCATGGCCTGCCGGTGGGCGGCGAACTGGATTATCTGGATGAAGGCACGCTTGCCCAGGCGCTGCGCGCGCGCCGGCCGGTGATGTGAGCGGGGCGTGCGGGCTGCGCTTGATTGACCTTTGCCGGGTGCGTCCCTAATTTCGCGCGATGGCCATTCTTCCGATCATCGAAACGCCCGACCCGCGCCTGCGCCAGATCTCGACCCCCGTCGACACCATCGACGAGGCGTTGCAGACCCTGATCGACGACATGTTCGAGACGATGTACGACGCGCCGGGCATCGGCCTTGCCGCCATTCAGGTCGGCGTGCCCAAGCGGCTGCTGGTCATCGACCTGCAGGAGGAAGAGGGCGAGGACGGCAAGCCGGTCAAGGCACCGCGCGTGTTCATCAACCCCGAAATCCTCGACAAGTCCGACGATGTGCAGGTCTATTCCGAAGGCTGTCTGTCGGTGCCCGAGCAGTTCGCCGATGTCGAACGCCCGGCGGTGATCCGCGCCCGCTGGCAGGAACGCGACGGCACGGTGCGCGAGGAACAGCTCGACGGGCTGCTCGCAATCTGTCTCCAGCATGAGATGGACCATCTGAACGGCGTGCTGTTCATCGACCATCTGTCGCGGCTGAAGCGTGATATGGTGCTGAAAAAGCTTGCCAAGATGCGCCAGAAGGCCGCCTGATCGCGGATCGGCGGGGTGGCTTGCCGGCCGCGCCGCCATTGGCTAAGTTCGCCTTTCGTTCCGTTGGGGAGAAGGGCATTTGGATCCGTTGCTGCTGGCTGTCGTCGCTGCTGCCGCGATCATCGGCGTCGTGCTCGGCCATGTGCTGGGCGCGCGACCGGTTTCCGGACTGAGAGGCGAGCTTGACGCACTGCGCCTGCGCCATGGCGAGGCCGAGCGAGAGCTGGCCATGGCCGGGGAGCGCGCGCGCCAGGCCGATCTGCTGCGCCTGGCGCTTGATGAGGTGACGCGCGAGCGCGATGCGGCGCTTGGCGAGGCGGCGGGGCTGCGTCCGGTCGCGGCGCGTGCCGAGGCGCAGGAGCGCGAACTCGTCGCCTTGCGGCAGGAGAAGGAGGCGCTCGCCGCCGCCAAGGCCGCGTTCGAGCGCGGCGAGGAGGAGCGCGCCAGCGCCTTTGCCGCCCAGCTGGCGCAGCTGCGCGATGTCGAGGCGAAGCTTGAGGCGCGGTTCGGCGATCTGGCCGGCAAGGCGGTCGAAAGCGCGCATGATGCGTTTCTGAAGCGCGCCAATGAACGGCTTGCCGATCAGGGCCAGCAGAATGAGGCGCGGCTGAAGGCGCTGCTCCAGCCCGTCGAGACCACGCTCAAACGCTATGAGGAGCAGCTCGGCCAGGTCGAGAAGGAACGCGTCGGCAGCTATTCGGCGCTGCACAAGGCGGTCGAGCTGCTGCATTCCAGCCATGTCCAGGTGCGCGACGAGACTGCGCGGCTGGTCAATGCGCTGCGGTCCAGCCCCAAGGCGCGCGGCCGCTGGGGCGAACAGAGCCTGCGCAATGTGCTGACCCAGGCCGGGCTGGCCGAGGGGGTGGATTTCCAGATGGAGGTGTCGGTCGACACCGAGGACGGGCGGCTGCGCCCCGATGTGATCGTCCGCCTGCCGGGCGGGCGCAGCCTGATCATCGACGCCAAATGCTCGCTGAACGCCTATCTGGATGCCAGCGAGCAGGTGGATGACGAGGTGCGTCGCCAGCATCTGAAGGCGCATGCCGCGTCGATCCGCACCCATGCCCAGCAGCTGGGATCGAAGAATTACTGGGCGCAGTTCGACGACGCCGCCGATTATGTCGTCATGTATATCCCCGGCGAACATTTCCTGACCGCCGCGCTCGAACAGGATGGCGGGCTGTGGGACTGGGCGTTCGAGCGCAAGGTGCTGCTGGCGACACCGACCAATCTGGTCGCCATCGCCCGCACCGTCGCTGCCGTGTGGCGGCAGGAAAAGCTTGCCGAACGTGCCGCCGAGATCGCGGCGCTGGGCAAGGAACTCCATGCCCGGCTGGCGACGATGGGCGGCCATGTCGCCCGGCTCGGCCGCAATCTGGAACAGGCGAGCGGTGCCTATAACGCCTTTGTCGGCAGCCTTGAGAGCCAGGTGCTCACCCAGGCGCGGCGGTTCGAGGCGTTGGAGGTGGCGGGACCGAAACAGGTCGAGGTGCTGCCGATGGTCGAAAGCGCGCCGCGCCCGCTGACCAAGCTGTCAGCAGTGGGGGAAGAGACCGAATGAAGCGGGGCGGGTGCCGGTTTCCGCCGCCGCAAAACGAGCGCAGTCCGGGGCCGGCAACGGCCCCGGCGGGGCGCGCCGGGCCGCCGCCGTCACGGCAAAGCCCGGGGTAACTGCAAAAAGCTGTTTGCATTTTGCGGTCTTTGTCACAAATCAGGGTTTCCACAGGGAGGGAATCAAAATGGCGGACGCCAAACCGAAACGTGCCAACAACGCGCTGAGCAAGCCGGTCCAGCCTTCGGCCGACCTGGCGGCGATCGTGGGCAGCGCGCCGATCGCGCGCAGCGACGTGGTCAGCAAGGTGTGGGAACACATCAAGAAGAACAATCTGCAGAATCCCGAAAACAAGCGGGAAATCCTCGCCGACGACAAGCTAAAGAAGGTCTTCGGCGGTAAGGACAAGGTTTCGATGTTCGAAATGAACAAGCACCTGTCCAACCATCTGAAGTGATCTTCTGACAGATTGCTGAATAAAAAGCCCGGCTTCGGCCGGGCTTTTTTATATGTTCTGATCTCTGGTTAATGACCCGATATGGGACGGCCCCACGTTAACCGTGTTCGGCGCTATTTTTGCCCCGCGGCATCGGTAAACAAATCCTTACCGACGCATTCCGGGGGCAACCGCAGCCCGGCGTGGCGGCGGGAGTTTCTGCGGATCCGGCCGCGATGGGGTGGCGATTCGCGCTGTAAGGGGTGTGATGATGAAGAAGTTCGTTCTGGGCCTGACTGCCGCCGCTGCCGCGTTTGCTGCCACGGCGCCCGCCACCGCCACCGTCGTGCTGTCGAGCACGCCGGGCAACGCCGTTTATCAGGGCGGCGGCTTCGACAATGCGCTGATTTTCGATTTCGACAGCGAAACGCCGCGCTGGAGCGGCCCGATCTTCACGACCACGACCGAAACCCGCGCCCGCCCGCTGGGCAGCACCGGCGGTTTCATCTCGGTCGGCCCGGCCGATGGCCGCACCGGCACGCTCGACCTGACCGGTCTCAACCCGCTCAACGCGATCAGCTTCCTCTGGGGTTCGATCGACGAGTATAACTCGTTCGACGTGCTGGGTGCCGACGGCGTCGTGCTGGCGAGCTTCACCGGCAGCGATGTCTGGAACCCGGCCAATGGCAACCAGACCGAGGTCAACACCAACCGCATCGTTCGCCTGGACTTCACCGGCGAAACCCGCACCGCGGTGACCGGCCTGCGCTTCAACTCCTTCGGCAATGCCTTTGAAGTCGACAACATCGCGCTGGCGGCGGTGCCGGAACCGGCGACCTGGGCGATGATGATCGGCGGCTTCGGCCTGGTCGGCGCGGCCGCCCGTCGCCGGGTGCGCACCAGCGTTGCCTATGCCTGATCCCGCCGGTCGGGTCTGACCGATGGATCGCGGACGCCGCCGGCCCCCAACGCCGGCGGCGTCTGTCATTTGCCGGGCATCCATCCCGGGGACCGCAGATGCAGGCGGTTGATTTTCCCCGGCGGGGCGCGTAGAGACGCGGAGTTTCCGTTGGGACGGACGATGATGCGCATCACCGCGATGCGCGGCGCTGGTCGGCGAGGTTTCGCCCACCGGCGCTTTGTGCGTTGTTTGGCCAGACGGCAGAGGAGCAGGCGATGTTCGAGACTTTGAGCGAAAGGCTGGGCGGGGTCTTTGACCGGCTGCGTGGCCGCGGCGCGCTCAGCGAGGCGGATGTCCGCACCGCGATGCGCGAAGTGCGGATCGCCCTGCTCGAGGCCGATGTCGCCCTGCCGGTCGTCCGCAGCTTTGTCGACAAGGTGACCGAAGCGGCGGTCGGCGCGCAGGTGCTGCGCTCGGTCACGCCGGGGCAGCAGGTCGTCAAGATCGTGCATGACGCGCTGGTCGAGATGCTCGGCGCCGATGCGAGCGAGCTGGACATCGCCGTCAATCCGCCGGCGGTGATCATGATGGTCGGCCTGCAAGGCTCGGGCAAGACGACGACCACCGCCAAGCTCGCCCGCCGCCTGACCGAGCGCGACCGCAAAAAGGTGCTGATGGCGTCGCTCGACGTCAATCGCCCCGCCGCGCAGCAGCAGCTGGCGACGCTGGGCGAGCAGACCGGCGTGGCGACGCTGCCGATCGTCGAGGGGCAGCAGCCGGTCGACATCGCCCGCCGCGCGCTCAATGCGGCGAAGCTGCAGGGCTTTGACGTGCTGCTGCTCGACACTGCCGGGCGGCTGCATGTCGATCAGGCGTTGATGGACGAGATGCGCGCGGTGGCCGATGTGTCCGCGCCGCAGGAAGTGCTGCTGGTCGTCGATGCGCTGACCGGTCAGGATGCGGTCAATGTCGCCCAGTCCTTCACCGCGCAGGTGCCGCTGACCGGCGTGGTCCTGACCCGCATGGACGGCGATGCGCGCGGCGGGGCCGCCCTGTCGATGCGCGCGGTGACCGAACGGCCGATCAAGTTCATCGGCACCGGCGAGAAGATGGACGGGCTGGAGGCGTTCCACCCGCAGCGCGTCGCCGGGCGCATTCTGGGCATGGGCGATGTCGTCAGCCTGGTCGAGCGCGCGGCCGAGACCATCAAGGTCGAGGAAGCCGAAAAGCTTGCCGCGAAAATGGCCAAGGGCCAGTTCGACATGGACGATCTGCGCGCCCAGCTGCTGCAGATGCGGCGCATGGGCGGGCTTGGCGCGCTGGCGGGCATGATCCCCGGCATGAAAAAGGCGCAGGCGGCGATGGCGTCGGGCGCGGTCGACGAGAAGATCCTGTTGCGCATGGATGCGATCATCACATCGATGACGCCCAAGGAGCGGGCGCGCCCCGACCTGCTCAATGCCAAGCGCAAGATCCGGGTGGCCAAGGGCAGCGGCACGACCGTGCAGGACGTGAACCGGCTGCTCAAGATGCACCAGGAAATGGCCAACGCCATGAAGAAGATCAAGAAAATGGGCGGGCTGAAGGGGCTGGCGGCGATGTTCGGCAAGGGCGGCGGCCTGGCG
>DBAW01000175.1:0-227 GCA_002291855.1 Sphingomonas sp. UBA1000 | reverse complement strand
CGGCAAGGGCGGCGGCCTGGCGGGTGCGCTGGGCGGCGGGCCGGGCGGCGCACTGCCCGGCGACATGGCCGACATGCTGGGCGGCAAGGGCGGCCCGGCCGGGCTTCCGGGCCTTGGTGCGCCGGGGCTGCCGGGGCTGGGCGGGCCGGGCAACCTGCCGCCGGGCTTGGAGAATTTTCTGAAGAAAAAGTGATCAACCGATTTAACTGAAGGGAAGACGTAACATG
>DBAW01000137.1:8217-9016 GCA_002291855.1 Sphingomonas sp. UBA1000 | reverse complement strand
CGTTCGTCGCCGAGCCGCTGGAACGCGGCTTCGGTCTGACGCTCGGCAACGCGCTGCGGCGCGTGCTGCTGTCGTCGCTGCAGGGCGCGGCAGTCACGTCGATCAAGATCGAGAATGTGCTGCACGAATTCTCGTCGCTCGCGGGCGTGCGCGAAGACGTGACCGACATCGTGCTCAACGTGAAGCAGATCGCGCTCAAGATGCAGGGCGAAGGCCCCAAGCGTCTCCAGCTGTCGGCGACCGGCCCGGCCGAAGTCACCGCCGGGATGATCGCCGTGTCGGGCGATATCGAGGTGATGAACCCCGATCTGGTCATCTGCCATCTCGACGATGGCGCGACGCTGAACATGGAACTCACCGCGGACACCGGCAAGGGCTATGTCCCCGCCGCGAACAACCGCCCGGCGGACGCGCCGATCGGCCTCATCCCGGTCGATGCGCTCTACTCGCCGGTCCGTCAGGTCGCCTACAAGGTGGAAAACACCCGCGTCGGCCAGGAACTGGACTATGACAAGCTGACGCTGACTGTCGAAACCGACGGCACCGTGGCCCCGGAAGACGCCGTCGCCTATGCGGCGCGCATCCTTCAGGACCAGCTGCAGCTGTTCGTCCATTTCGACGACGGCATGCCGGTGTCGGCGCCGGTCGCCCATGGCGGCGGCAGCCTGGCCCCGGTCGAGGCGGAAAGCGACGCCAACCAGCTCAACCGTTACCTGCTCAAGAAGGTCGACGAGCTGGAACTGTCGGTGCGTTCGGCCAACTGCCTGAAGAACGACAACATCATCTATATCGGCGACCT
>DBAW01000137.1:0-7813 GCA_002291855.1 Sphingomonas sp. UBA1000 | reverse complement strand
CTCAACGAAATCAAGGAAGTGCTGTCCTCGATGGGGCTGCGGCTGGGCATGGAAATCCCCGGCTGGCCGCCCGAGAATATCGAGGAAATGGCCAAGAAGCTGGAACAGGACATTATGGGCTGATCGCCCGTCGGTTCAGGCTGACAGATCAAGGGGCCGTCCCGCTGGGGCGGCCCCTTTTTCATGGCGGAAGCCCGGCACTTGCCAAGCGCGAGGTGGAGCGGCAAAGCGCCCGCCATGTCTCCCACATCGCTGCACACCAGGCGGGGCCTTGCCCTGCTGTTTCTGCTGTCGTCAGTCGCCGCACCGCCGCTTGTGGCCGCCCCGGTGGCGGACAATGACGCCGACATTCTCGTCACCGCCCAGCGCCGCAGCGAGCGGCTGGACCGGGTGCCGCTGGCGGTCACGGCGATCGGGGCCGACCGGCTGGCGCGCGAGGATTATCGCAATCTCGACCGGCTCGCCGCGACCGTCCCCAATCTTTATCTCAACCGCAATTTCGGCACCAGTTCGGGGGCGCTCGTGTTCCTGCGCGGGGTGGGCGAGGGGGATTCGATCTTCACCAACGATCCCCCGGTCGGCATCTATGTCGATGACGTGATCTTCCCGCGCGCCACCGGTTCGATGTTCGAACTGCTCGATGTCGAACGGGTCGAGGTGCTGCGCGGGCCGCAGGGCGTGCTTTACGGCCGCAACACCAGCGGTGGCGCGATCAAGCTCGTCACCCGCCGGCCGGAGCCGGGGCGCGACACGGCGATGCTCGAACTCGCGACCGGCAGCTTTGCCCGGCGTGACGGGCGCGCGATCGTCAACCTGTCGCTCGGCGACCGCGCCGCGCTGCGCGGCGCGCTGCTCGTCCGCCAGCATGACGGCTGGGGGCGAAACCTGACCAACGGCGCGCGCGTCAACGACCAGCGGCTTGCGACCGGGCGGCTGTCGCTGCTGGTCGAGCCGGATGCGCTGACCTCGATCCTGCTCACCGCCGACCTGACCGGCGAGGGCTCGACCCCGCGCTTTCCCCAGCCCTTTCTGGTCGATCCGGCCAATCCGGCGCGCCGGCTGCCACGTTTCCGCACGCCCGAGGGCAGCATCGACCGCTTCACCTCCGCCGACACCGATCCGCTCAACGATCTGGACACTGGCGGGGTGACGCTGCGGGTCGAACACCGGCTGGGCACGGCGACCCTGTTGTCGGTCACCGGCTACCGGGCGCTCGCCAACCGCATCGGCTTTGATCAGACGGCGGTCGCGCCGCCTGCGACCAATGTCATCCTGTTGCAGGACCAGCGCCAGCGCAGCTTCAGCCAGGAACTGCAACTGCAGGGGCCGATCGGCGGGCAGATCGACTATACGGCGGGGCTGTTCGCCTTTGCCGAGCGCAACCGCCAGCTGACGGCGGTCAGCTTCGCCGCCCCGGCGGGTACGCCCGGCGCGCGGTTCCGAACCGATGATTTCTTCGTCGCGCCGTCGCGCGCGGCGGGGCTGGGCAATTGGTCGCCCTATCTGCCGCGCCTGTCGACGCGCAGCCTGTCGGGCTTTGGTGCGCTGACCTGGCGGCCGACGCCCCGGCTCGGCCTGTCGGCGGGGGCGCGGCTGACGCATGAGCGCAAAGTCTATCGCGTCGCCTTCCTGACCGCGCCCGACACGGTGCTCGTGCTGCCCGACGGGCGGCGCGCGGAACGGCGGATCGCCGACAGCTGGACCGATGTGTCGCCGCGCCTTGCCGCCGAATACCGGCTGGGCGCGGGGGGCGAGGCGGGCATCGCCTATGCCTCGGTCGCCAAGGGGTTCCGCAGCGGCAGTTTCGACGGGCGGGCGCGCAACATCGATTTCGTGCTCAACCGGCAGGGGGCGATCGCCCCGGAAACGGTGTGGAGCTATGAAGCGGGGCTGAAGACGTCATTCTTCAACCGCCTGCTGGCGCTCAACCTCGCGCTGTTCCGCAACGATTATACCAACATCGCCTTTTCCGCCGCCCGCGCCGGGTCGAACCCGCCCGAAATCTTCCGCCAGAATGTCGGCGATGCGCGGATCGAGGGCGTGGAGGCCGAAGCGAGCCTCAACCTGCCGCACGGCTTTGCCGCCTCGGGCTTTGTCTCGACGCTCAGCGACCGCTTCACCCGGCTGGCGTCCAGCCCCGGCTGCACCGCCTTTGTCGCCGATGAACGCCAGCTCGACCTGCGTTTTACCCCCGACCGGCGTTACGGCGTGCGCGGCGGGTGGAGCGGTGCGCTCGGCCGCGCCGGGCGGCTGACTCTGGGCGGCGAGATGTCGGGCGCGAGCGCCTATTTCACCGCCCTGTGCAACGAACCGCAGCACCGCGTCGACAATGCCCGCACGGTCAACGCCCAGATCGGCTTTGACAGCCGCGACGGGCGCTGGGGCGTCACGCTGTCGGCCACCAATCTTGGCAATCGCCGTTTCAACGGCGGCAGCGTCGGCACGATCGGATGGCCGGTCGAACCGCGCCAATGGATATTGAGCGCCCGCCGCCAGTTCTGACCGCCGGATCCCGCCACCCTCTTTACCTTGACGTAAAGGAAAAGGGCTGGACGCCGTCCCCCGGATCGGGAATGAAGGGCGTCGCCGGCGGCTGACCGGCCCCGCCGCGCATCGGCGCGGCGAGGACATGCGGGATGAGGGCGCCGATGACAGCGTTGCTGGCGGGCCTGACGGTCATCGAGGCGTCGTCCTTCGTCGCCTCGCCGACCGCGGGGCTTTATCTGGCCCAGATGGGGGCGGAGGTGATCCGCGTCGACCAGCTGAGCGGCGGGCCGGATTTCCGGCGCTGGCCGCAAAGCCCGGCCGGCGACAGCCTCTATTGGGAAAATCTCAACCGCGCCAAGGCGTCGGTCGCGCTCGATCTCGGCCAGCCGGCGGGGCGCGAGCTGTTGCAGGCACTGGTGGTGGCGACCGGCCAGTTCCTGACCAATTTTCCCGCAACCGGCTTTCTGGCCCATGCCCCGCTGGCGGCGCGGCGGCCCGATCTGGTCACCGTCCGCGTGATGGGCCGCGCCGATGGCGGCCCCGCGCTTGATTATACGGTCAATGCCGCAGTCGGCATTCCGCAGATCACCGGCCCGGCCGATCTGGGCGATGCGCCGGTCAATCATGTGCTGCCGGCCTGGGATCTGCTGACCGGGGCCTATGCCGCCTTTGCGATGCTGGCGGCGCTGCGCCACCGCGACGCGACCGGGCAGGGCGGCGAAATGCGGGTGCCGCTGCAGGATGTGGCGACCGGCACCATCGCCAATCTGGGGATGCTGGCCGAGGTGCTGACCACCGGCGCGAACCGGCCGCGCATCGGCAATGACGTGTTCGGCGCATTCGGGCGCGATTTCGTGACCGCCGACGGCAAAAGGCTGATGCTGATGGCGATCACCCCCCGGCAATGGACGGGGCTGGTCGCGGTGCTCGGGCTGGGCGATCAGGTCGCCGCGGTCGAGGCGGCGCGCGGCGTCAGCTTCGCGCGCGACGAGGGGCTGCGCTATGCGCACCGCGATGCGCTCTATCCGCTGGTCGAGGCGGCGGTGGCGACGATGACCGCCGACCGGCTGATCCCGGCGCTGGAGGCGGCGGGGGCGTGCTGGGGCGGCTATCAGACGATGATCGAGGCGGCGGCCGACCCGGCGCTGGTCACCGCCAATCCCATGTTCGGCACCGCCGCCAATCCGAGCGGGCTGGACTATCCGGCGGCTGGCGCATTCGGCGCGATGGCGGATGCCCCGCGCGCCGCGCCGCGGCCAGCGCCGGTGCTGGGGGCCGATACCGACACCGTGCTGGCGACGCGGCTGGGCCTGTCGGGCCGCGAGCTGGCGGATTTGCGTGAAAAAGGGGTGATTGGATGACCGACCATGCGGCGATCCGCGCCGAAGTGGCGAAGCTGTGCGCCGGCTTTCCCGGCGAATATTGGCGCGAAAAGGACCGCGCCCGCGCCTATCCGACCGAGTTTGTGCAGGCGCTGAGCGATGCCGGCTATCTCGCCGCGTTGATTCCCGAAGCCTATGGCGGGGCCGGGCTGCCGCTGTCGGGCGCGGCGGCGATCCTTGAGGAAATCCAGGCCCAGGGCTGCAATGGTGCTGCCTGCCATGCCCAGATGTACATCATGGGCACGCTGCTGCGCCACGGATCGGAGGCGCAAAAGGCCCAGTATCTGCCGCAGATCGCGCGCGGCGAACTGCGCCTTCAGGCCTTTGGCGTGACCGAACCGACCAGCGGCACCGACACGCTGGCGCTGCGCACCACGGCGCGGCGCGAGGGCGATGACTATGTGATCGACGGCCAGAAGATCTGGACCAGCCGGGCCGAGCATAGCGACCTGATGCTGTTGCTGGCGCGGACGACGCCGCGCGATCAGGTGGCGCGCAAAACCGACGGCCTGTCCGTGTTCCTGATCGACATGCGCGCCGCGATCGGCAACGGCCTGACCATCCGCCCGATCGAGACGATGATGAATCATTCGACGACCGAGGTGTTTTTCGACGGGCTGCGCGTGCCGGCGTCGAGCCTGGTCGGCGAGGAAGGGCAGGGGTTCCGCTACATCCTGTCGGGGATGAATGCCGAACGGCTGCTGATCGCGGCGGAATGCATCGGCGATGCCAAATGGTTCATCGCCCGCGCCACCGCCTATGCGCGCGAGCGGCAGCTGTTCGGGCGGCCGATCGGCCAGAATCAGGGCGTCCAATTCCCCATCGCCCGCGCCTATGCGCAGATGCGCGCGGCCGAGCTGATGGTCGCATCCGGGATCGCCCGCTACGAAGCGGGCGAGAATGCCGGCGAGGAGGCGAACATGGCCAAGCTGCTGGCGTCGGAGGCGAGCTGGGCGGCGGGCGAGGCCTGTGTGCAGACGCATGGCGGCTTCGGCTTTGCCGCCGAATATGATGTCGAGCGCAAGTTCCGCGAGACGCGGCTCTATCAGGTCGCGCCGATCAGCACGAACATGATCCTCGCTTATGTCGCCGAACATGTGCTGGGCCTGCCGCGCAGCTATTAGACTTTTTTGAACTTGGTTGATCGTCCGGCGGCCCGGCAGCCGCGTCAGGGCGGGGTGGGGCGGACCCGCCGCCACCATGGGGTGACGAATCGGCTTGACCTTTACGTAAGCGTGGGACTAGACGGGTTGCGGGTCGCAACCTATGCTGCGATGCAACAGGCGATTCGGCCGGGCCAGCCCGGTCGGCGCGCCGCGACCGGCGGGCGGCCGCCCGCCGGGCGATGACAAGAGACGAGCGGGCGCAAAGTCCGCCGGGACGATGGCCTTCCGGGCCGTCACGAGGATGCGGGATCGGCGCGTGTTTGTCCGCAAAAAGGCGGTGCCGGGCCGGCTCGTCCCGCTCCAGTCCCGTTTCGCAAAGGAAACCGAACGATGAAGCCTGCTTTTCTCGCTTTTGCCCTGATCGCTGCTGCTCCGGCCTTCGTTTCGGCCGCGCCGGCTTTCGCCCAGGACGGTGCCATCGCCGCCGACACCCCGCTTTATGACGCCGAAGGCAAGCGCGTCGGCCTGATCAACCGCGTCGCCGAGCAGAAGTGGGTCAAGGTGATCTACAAGGATCATTTCGTGACCATCGGCTGGGACCAGCTGAAGGTCGAAGACGGCCGCGTCGTCACCAGCCTCACGCGCCGCGAGATCGGCCGCCTGAAGGGCTGAGCCGCCACCCGCGTGCTGCACCGCAGCGGCGGACCGCGCCCGACAAAAAGGCCCGCCCGGAGATGTCCGGGCGGGCCTTTTGGCATGTCCGAGCCGCCGGGTTGGTCCACCCGGCTCGAAAATGCTCTTAGAGCCAGACCGACAGGCCGTGCAGCGCAAGGCCGACCAGCCCGCCCACCAGCGTCCCGTTGATGCGGATATATTGCAGGTCGCGGCCGACCGCATCCTCGACCCGCCGGGTCACCGTCTCGCTGTCCCAGCTGCGGATCGTGTCGCTGACCAGCCTGACCAGCGGATCGCCATAGCGCGCGGCAAAGCCGGTCGCCGTGCGCCGGGCAAAGCGGTTGATCGCGCGCTGCAACCGCGGATCGGCGGTCAGGGCGGTGCCCAGCTGCCGAAGCACCGCGCCCAGCCGCCCCGATGCCGCCGCGTCCGGATCGCGCGCGGCGCGCAGCAGCGCCGCCCGCGCCTGTTCCCACAGCCCGTCGATCCACGCGCGCATCGCCGGATTGTCGAGCAGCTCGTCGCGCAGCCGCGCCACCCGCCGGCCCATCGCCGGATCATGTTCCAGATCATAGGCAAGATCGGCCAGCCCCTGATCGATCCGCATCCGCAGCGGATGCGCGGGATCGGCGGCGACATCGTCGATCAGCCGCAACAGCCCGTCGATCAGCTTGTCGGCCAGCGTCTCGTCCAGCCCGGTCCAGCGCAGGATCGATCCGGCGCGGTCATGCACCATCTGGCGGATCACATGTTCATTGGCCTCGAGCGCCCGGCTGGTCCAGCGCAGCAGCCCGTCGATCAGCGGCAGATGCCGGTCCTTCGCCAGCGCCGCCCCCAGCGCCTGGCCGAGCAGCGGGGCCGCATCCAGCCGCCGCAGCCGCGTGTCGATCGCCTCGCGCGCCATGCCGCCAAGGCTGGCAGGGTCGAGCGCTTCGAGCAGATCGGCGGCCAGCCGCGTCGCCCCGTCGCGCACCCGCCCGTCCCCCAGTGTCGGCAGGGTGAGGAAGCGCACCGCCGCGCCCGCCACATCGACGCGCCGCATCCGCCGCGCGACCACCGCCGGGATCAGGAAATGGGTGCGCAGGAACCGGGCCAGCGTGTCGCCGATCCGGTCCTTGTTGCGCGGGATGATCGCCGTGTGCGGGATCGGCAGGCCAAGCGGGTGGCGGAACAGCGCGGTGAC
Source organism: Sphingomonas sp. UBA1000 (assembly GCA_002291855.1). Taxonomy (GTDB): domain Bacteria; phylum Pseudomonadota; class Alphaproteobacteria; order Sphingomonadales; family Sphingomonadaceae; genus Sphingomonas_B. The sequence continues at coordinate 980 of DBAW01000137.1, read as the reverse complement.
CGCGAACCAGTCGGCCAGCCCGCCAACCATCGCGGCTTCGGCAAAGGCGCGGACAAAGCCCAGCACCGGGGCGAGGTCCGGATAGGCCGGCTCCAGCATGCGCGCGGCGATGAAGGTCGCCGCCATCAGGATCAGCAGCCCGGTCGCCACCAGCCGCATCCGCCTGAGGCCGGCCGCCGCGTCGCGGAACGGCGGCGGCAGGCGCACGGGCAGGGGGGGCGGTGACGGCAAAAGCGGTGATGACAAAGGCGGGGGCACGCTCATGGCCGAGACAAAGCGCGGCCCCCGTTCGGGTTCAACCCCTTATTCCGCCGGCTGGGCCGCACGCCCGCCATCATCGCCCGGGCGGAAGGTGAGCAGCCGCGACAGCCGCCGGCCGATGCGCCGTTCCAGATCATCGGCCAGGCTGAACCCGGCGGGGACGATGATCAGGGTGAGCAGCGTCGACAGGATCAGCCCGCCGATCACCGTCACGCCCATCGGCGCGCGCCATGCACCGTCGCCGGTCAGCGACAGGGCGGTCGGGATCATGCCCGCGACCATCGCCACCGTGGTCATCACGATCGGCTGGGCGCGCTTGTGCCCCGCATCGAGGATCGCCTCGTCCTTGGGCACGCCCTTGCCGATTTCCTCGAGCGCGAAATCGACAAGCAGGATCGAGTTCTTGGCGACGATGCCGAGCAGCATCAACAGGCCGATGAACACCGGCAGCGACACTGGCTGACCGGCAATGTGCAGTGCCAGCGCCGCGCCCAGCGGGGCGAGCAGCAGCGACCCCATGTTGACGAACGGCGGCATCACCCGGCGGTAGAGCAGCACCAGCACCGCAAACACCAGCAGCACGCCGGAGACGACCGCGATCAGGAAGTTCTGGACCAGCTCGGCCTGCCACTTGGCGTCGCCCTGCGTCACCTGCCGGATGCCCTGGGGCAGCCTGGCATAGCTGGGCAGCTTGTTGATCTTGTCCATCGCCTGGCTGT
>DBAW01000006.1 GCA_002291855.1 Sphingomonas sp. UBA1000 | reverse complement strand
CCTGAGCTGGTAAGCCGGCGCAGCGGCGGAAACCGGAGCGGCCGATCCGATTGCATCGGATCGGCCGCTCTAGACCTTTGATTTGCCGCATGTTCCAAGTCGCCGGGCGATTCAACCCGGCTTGAAAATGCTCTCATCCGGGGCGCGCGGCCGGCAGACCCGGTCCGGCTGCGCGTCAGACGATCCGGGTGTCCTGCTTGCCCCAATAGCGGTCGCGCAGCAGCCGCTTGTAGAGCTTGCCGGTCGGGTGCCGCGGCAGCTCGTCGACAAAGTCGAACCGGCGCGGCGTCTTTACCCCCGACAGCGCGGCGCGGCAGAAGCGGGTCAGCTCCTCAGCCAGCTCCGGCCCGGGCGCAACCCCCGGCGCGGGTTCGATCACGGCGATCACCTCTTCGCCCATTTCGTCATGCGGCCCGCCGATCACCGCGACATCGCCGACCGAGGGGTGGGTGACGAGATGGTTCTCGATCTCCTGCGGATAGATGTTCACCCCGCCCGAAATGATCATGAAGCTCGCCCGGTCGGTCAGATAGAGGAACCCGTCCTCGTCCATCCAGCCGACATCGCCCAGCGTCGACCAGCCATGGCGGTTGCGCGTCTGCGCGGTCTTTTCGGGGTCGTTGTGATATTCAAAGCTGGTCGGGCTTTCGAAATAGACCATGCCGGTCTGGCGCGGCGGCAGCACATTGCCGTCCTCGTCGCAGATATGGGCGATGCCGTGCACCGCGCGCCCGACCGAGCCCGGATGCGCCAGCCAGTCGACCGGGCCGATCGCGGTCATGCCATTGCCTTCGGACCCCGCATAATATTCGTGGATCACCGGTCCCCACCAGTCGAGCATCGCCTGCTTGACCGGCACCGGGCAGGGCGCGGCGGCATGGAACGCGACCTTGAGCGACGAGGTGTCATAGCCGCGCCGCACCGCTTCGGGCAGTTTGAGCATGCGGACGAAATGCGTCGGCACGAACTGGCCATGCGTGACCTTGTAGCGCTGGATCGCGGCGAGCGCGGCTTCGGGATCGAAATGGGCCATGACCACGGCGGTCCCGCCCAGCCGCTGGGCGGTCATCGTCCAGCGGAGCGGTGCGGCATGATAAAGCGGCGCGGGGCACAGATAGATGCTGTCGGCATTCATCCCGTACAGCCCCTGCGCCAGCAGCATCAGCGTGTTGGGCGCGTCGATCTCGGGCGGCTCGGGCAGCGCGACCTTGATCCCCTTGGGCCGGCCGGTGGTGCCGGACGAATAGAGCATGTCGACGCCCGCGCTTTCATCCTCGATCGGCTCGGGCGGCATCAGCGCCAGTGCGGCCTCGGCATCCTCAAAGCCCGTCAGCGCGCCGTCGAGCACCAGCCGGTCAATCCCGGCGGCTGTCAGCGCCCCGGCGGTGCGCGCCAGGCTCGCCTGGGTGATCAGCAGCCGCGCGCCGCTGTCGGCGAGGATATAGTCGACCTCGGCCGCGGTCAGCTTGCTCGAAATGCAGACGAAGAACAGCCCGGCGCGCTGCGCCCCCCAGGCGAGTTCGAGATAGCGGAGATGGTTTTCCAGAAACAGCGCGATCACATCGCCGCGCTGGCAGCCGCGCGCGCGGTAAAGCTGGGCGGCGCGGTTCGAACGGGCGTCAAGCTCGGCAAAGCTCAGCGTTTCGCCGGTCTCGGCCATGATCAGCGCCGGTTTGTCGGGTTGGGTCAGGGCATGGCGGGCGGGGTGCATCGGGCGTCTCTCTCCATTGTCGTTATGCTGTGATTTGATCTTAAACGGTCAGCACCTGCGTGGATGCCGGGCGGATGTCGGGTGGGAAGAACGGCCCCGGGGGTTGTTTGTTTGGTCGCGGCACCGGCCCACACCCCCACCCGGCCTCCCAACGCCAGTATTCTATGGGAGGCCGGGTGGGGGTGTGGGCCGGTGCCGCCTGTGCGGCGCGAGCCGCACCACAAACACCGCCCCCGCGGCGTGAGGCGCGCAAAAACCCCATCCCGCACACGGGATTGCCGTTCGCGTCAAGCCGCCCTAAGCGGGGGCCATGCCGTTCGACACGCGCTTCGACCCCGAACGATTTGTGCGCACCCTGGCCAGCCGCGCCCATGGCGGGCTGATCGGCCTGCGCTATGTCGGCCATGGCCCGGACTGGGCGGAACTGGCCATCGACTATCGCGACGCGCTGGTCGGCGATCCGGACAGCGGCGTGCTCGCCTCCGGCCCGATCCTCGCGCTGATGGACATGGCGACCAGCATGGCGATCTGGATCCGGCAGGACCGGTTTCGCGCCCAGGCGACGCTCGACCTCAGGATCGACTATCTGCGCCCGGCCACCCCCGGCCGCGCGGTGATCGGCCGCGGCGAATGTTACCGGCTGACGCGCAGCATCGCCTTTGTGCGCGGCCAGGCGCATGACGGCGACCCGGATGACCCCATCGCCCATGTCGCGGGCACCTATATGTTCACGGACGTGCCATGAAGCTGCCGCCTTATGCCGAGCTGCTGGAACTGCGGATCGCGGGCCTTGAAGCGGGCGCGCCGGTGCTTGCCATGCCCTATCATCACGGCGTCGCCGGGCGGCCGGGATTCCTGCATGGCGGGGCCATTGGCGGGCTGCTGGAAATGGCCGCCTTTGCCGCACTTCACGCCGCCTTTGCCGATGCCGACCGGCCGCGCATCAAGCCGGTGACGGTGACGGTCGATTTCATGCGCGGCGGGCGCGAGGTCGAAACCTTCGCGCTCGGCACGGTGGAGCGGCTGGGCACGCGCATCGCCAATGTCGTCGCCCATGCCTGGCAGGACGACCGCAGCCGGCCGATCGCGGCGGCGCGGATGAACATGCTGCTGCGGCGCGACTGACCGCGCGGGGCGACAGCGCCCGGCCGACGGGCGGCGGCGCTGCATCCCCAAGCCACGGGCCGGACCGGCATCTTCACCCCCGCCCCCGGCCTCAATCGGCGTCGATGCTGACGCCGCACGACGCGCTGACCAGCCCGCCATCGACGGTCAGCGTTTCGCCGATCACATAATCGCCCGAGCGCGCGGCCAGATAGAGCGCGGCGGCCGCCATGTCCTCGGGAATGCCGATCCGGCGCGCGGGGATGGCGCGGGCGACTTCATCGCCATGGTCGCGCGCCGCACGGTTCATCTGCGACGGGAAGGCGCCGGGGGCGAGCGAGGTGACGTTGATATTGTCGGCCACCAGCCGCGCCGCCATCCGCTTGGTCAGATAGATCAGCGCCGCCTTCGACGTCTGATAGCTGTAGGTTTCCCACGGGTTGAGCCGCTGGCCGTCGATCGAGGTGATGTTGATCACCTTGGCCGGCTGCCCGGCCGCGCCCGCCGCCTTGAGCAGCGGATAAAGCGCCTGGGTGAGGAAGAAGGGCGATTTGACATTGAGGTCCATCACCTTGTCCCAGCCCTTTTCGGGGAAGGTCTCGAACGCCTCGCCCCAGGCGGTGCCGGCATTGTTGACGAGGATGTCGAGCCGGCTTTCATGCGCGGCCAGCTGTTCGGCAAGCGCGCGGCAGCCGGCGACGGTCGACACGTCCTGCGGCAGCGCGATGCAGTTCGGCCCCAGCTCCTCTGCGGTGGCAAAGCAGTCCTCGGCCCGGCGCGCCGAGATATAGACCTTGGCCCCCTGCGCGATGAAGCCTTCGGCAATCCAGCGGCCGATGTTGCGCGACCCGCCGGTGACCAGCGCGACGCGCCCGTCGAGGCGGAAAAACGATGCGATATCCATGATGATCCTCTCCTGATATTTTGTGGGCGACGGTCAGCCGCCGCGCCGGATCGTCTCGCGCGCGATGACGATCTGCTGGATCTGGCTGGTGCCTTCGTAGATGCGGAACAGCCGCACGTCGCGGTAGAGCCGCTCGATGCCGTAATCGGCCAGATAGCCGGCCCCGCCATAGATCTGCACCGCGCGGTCGGCGACGCGGCCGACCATTTCGCTGGCGAAATACTTGGCGGCCGCCGCCTCCATCGTCACCGTCTCGCCCCGGTCCTTGGCGGCGGCAGCGTCAAGCACCAGCGCGCGGGCGGCAAGCGCCTCGGTCTTGGAATCGGCGATCATCCCCTGAACCAGCTGGAAGTTCGAGATCGGCTGGCCGAACTGCCGCCGCGTCGTCGCATAGCCGACACAGTCGGCGATCAGCCGTTCGGCCACGCCCACGCACATCCCGGCAATGTGCAGCCGCCCGCGATCGAGCACGCGCATCGCGATCTTGAAACCCTCGCCCTCGGCACCGAGCAGATTTTCCGCCGGCACCGGCACATCGTCGAAATGCACGTCGCAGATATGCGCGCCCTTCTGGCCCATCTTGCGCTCCGGCACGCCCACCGACAGCCCCGGCAGGTCGCGCGGCACCAGAAACGCCGATACACCGCCCGCGCCTTCGCCGCCGGTGCGGGCCATGACGGTGAACAGCCCGGCCTTGTTGGCATTGGTGATGTAGCGCTTGGACCCGGTCAGCCGGTAGACATCGCCGTCGCGCACCGCGCGGGTGCGCACCGACGCGCCGTCGGACCCGGCCTCCGGCTCGGTCAGGGCAAAGCTGGTGATCAGCTCGCCGCTGGCGATGCGCGGCAGATAGCGCGCTTTCTGCGCCTCGGTGCCGGCGATCACCAGCCCCTGGGAACCGATGCCGACATTGGTGCCGAACGCCGAACGAAAGGCCGGGGTGGTGCGCCCCAGCTCGAACGCGATCCGCACCTCTTCGGCCATCAACAGGCCAAGGCCGCCATATTCGGGGGAAATCGACAGGCCATACAGGCCCATCGCCTTCATCTCGTCGAGCACGGCCTCGGGGATCGAATCATCCTCTTCGACCTGCGCTTCGATCGGCCGCAGCTTTTCCGCTACGTAACGCCGGACATTGTCGACCAGGGCTTCGAAAGTCTCCGCGTCCAGGGCCATTTTCCTCTCCTTTTCCGCATTCAATCGGGTTGACCTTACGTGTCCGTCAAGTCCAGCTTGCACGCCGGACGCCCAAAAAAGGCCGGAAGCCCGAAAAGGCCGAACGCCGCGAAAAAAGGAGCGCCGCAGGATGAGGACGAAGATGGAATCAGCCGATGAGCGGGCGCTGAGGCGGCGCAGCCTGACCCTTGGGCTGCTGACGCTCACCTATTTCTTCTCCTATATGGACCGGCAGATCCTGGCGATCCTGATGGAGCCGATCCGCCGCGACCTCGATCTGACCGATCTTCAGCTCGGCCTCGTCGCCGGCTTTGCGTTTGCGCTGTTCTACGCGACGCTCGGCATTCCGGTCGCGCGGCTCGCGGATCGCGGCAACCGGCGCAACATCGTCGCGGTGTCGCTGGCAGTGTGGAGCCTGTTCACCGCCTTGTGCGGGCTGGCGCAGAATTACGCGCAATTGCTCGCCGCGCGGATCGGCGTCGGCATTGGCGAGGCGGGATCGAGCCCGCCCAGCCATTCGATGATCGCCGATCTCTACCCGCCCGACCGGCGTGCCGGGGCGATGGCGATCTATGCCTCGGGCGTGGTGCTGGGCGGCGGCTTCGGGACAATCCTGGGCGGCTGGCTGGCGCACCAATATGGCTGGCGCACCGCGATCATGGCGGTCGGCCTGCCGGGGCTGGCGCTCGCGGTCGTGGTCCGGCTACTGGTGGTCGAGCCGCGCCGGGGGCTGTCGGAACCCGCGCGCATCACGCCCGCCGCACAACCGCCGCTGGGCGAAGGGTTTCGCACCATCTGGGCCAATCCGGCGGCGCGCCATCTGGTGATGGGCGTCACCCTCACCTCGCTCGTCGGCTATGCGCTGACCTCGTTCGGGCTGACCTATTACATCCGCTCGTTCAAGCTCGACACCGCGACCGTGGGGCTGATGCTCGGCCCGCTGGTGGCGATTGTCGGCACCATTTCGGGCGTGGGCGGCGGCATGATCGCCGACCGCTGGGCGCGCAGATCGGGCCAGCATGTGCAAAGCTGGCTGGTCGCGATCCTCAAGACCGCGGCGATCCCGTTCATGGCGCTCGTCTATCTGGCGCCAAGCTTCCAGATCGCGGTCGCCGCGCAGGCGGTGTCGGTGCTGCTCCAGTCGAGCTATCTCGGCCCCAGCTTCGCGCTGATCCAGGGGCTGGCCCCAATCCGGCTGCGCGCGATGTGGGCGGCGATCACGCTGCTGGTCATCAACCTGATCGGCCTGGGGCTCGGCCCGGCAGTGACCGGCGCGCTCAGCGACTTCTACCGGCCGCATCTGGGTGCCGAATCGCTGCGCTATGCGCTGCTCACCATGGCGGCGATCACGCCCTGGCCTATCTGGCATTACTGGCGCGCCGGGCAGATCCTCAAACAGATGCAGGCCGCGCGCGACGCCGCCGGCGACACGGGAGAATGACGATGCGGTTTGAAGGCAAGGTCGCGGTGGTCACCGGCGGCGCATCGGGCATCGGCCGCGCGACCGCGCTGCGGCTGGCGGCCGAAGGGGCGATGGTGGTGATGGGCGATATCGATGCGGCGGGCGGCGCGGCGCTGGCCGCAGAGAGCGACGGGCACATCCATTTCCGGCCGACCGACGTGACCGCCGAGGCCGATATCATCGCGCTGATCGGCGCGGCGCAGGAACTGGGCGGGCCGCATCTGCTGTTCAACAATGCCGGGGCCGGCGGGCTGCGCGCGCCGATCGACGAGATCGATCTGGCGGGCTGGGACCGGACGATGGCGCTGCTGCTGTCGTCGGTCGCGCTTGGCATCCGCCATGCCGCGCCGGCAATGACCGCGCTGGGCGGCGGCGCGATCGTCAACACCGCGAGCGTCGCCGCGCTGGCGGCAGGGGCTGCGCCCACCGCCTATTCGGTGGCGAAGGCGGGCGTGCGCCACCTGACCCGGATGGCGGCGGCCGACCTTGCCCGCCACCGCATCCGGGTGAACGCCGTGCTGCCGGGGTTCATCACCACCAACATCTTTGCCAGCGCGATGGAGCTGACCGGCAGCGTGCGCGACACCGCCAATGCGATGATCGCGCAGACCGCCTCCAACGCCCAGCCGATCCGCCGCGCCGGGCGCGCGGAAGACATTGCCGCCGCCGTCTGCTTCCTGCTCAGCGACGATGCCTCGTTCATCACCGGCACCGATCTGCTGGTCGATGGCGGCCTGTCGGTCGGGCCGCGCCACAGCTGGGACGCGGACACGCCCGGGCTGTTCGACGCGCTGGCGATGATCGCGGGCAAATGAACGCCGCCCCGGTCCCGACCCGCGCGCGGCTGGCGATCGGCATCGGGTCCATCGCCTATGGGATCAAGGACAACGGCTTTTCGGTCTTTCTGCTCGTCTTCTACAATCAGGTGCTGGGGCTGCCGGCCGATCAGGTCGGGCTGGTGCTGCTGGCGGCGCTGGTCATCGACGGGCTGATCGATCCGGTGATCGGCGTGCTGAGCGATGGCACGCGCAGCCGGATCGGCCGCCGCCACCCCTGGCTCTATGGCTCGGCGCTGCCCATCGGGCTGAGCTGGCTGATGCTGTGGAATCCCCCGGCGCTGACCCCGGACAAAATGGTGCTGCACCTGTTCGCCATCGCCGTGCTGGTGCGGGCGAGCGTGTCGGCCAACGAAGTGCCCGCCGCAGCGCTGGTGCCGGAAATGACGCGCGATTATCATGAGCGCACCGCCGTCATCCGCTACCGCTTCCTGTTCGGCTGGGGTGCCGGGCTGGCGATGCTGATGCTCGCTTACGGCGTGCTGCTCACTCCCGGTCCGGGCGGTGGCTTCACGGCCGGCGGCTTTGCGCTGTTCGGCGCGGTCGGCGCGGCGGCGATGGCGGCATCGGTGCTGGTGTCGGCGCTCGGCACCCACCGCGCCTATGCGCGGATGCCCGCTGTCGCCGGCCCGCGCCACAGCCTCGGCCGCGAACTGACGGGCATCGCCCATGCGCTGTCGGACCGCGCCTTTCTGATCCTGATGGGCATGGGGCTGTTCGCCTTTGCCAATCAGGGGATGATGTTTGCGCTGACCAATTATCTGCTGCCCTATGTCTGGCAGTTCGGCCGGGCGGGCCTGCTGGCCTATTCGGTGTGCCTGTTCATCGGCGTGATCGGCGCGTTTCTGGTGGTGACGCCGATTGCCCGGCGGCTGGGCAAGAAAGGCGCGGGCGGGCTGCTGGTGCTGGTGGCGGCGGCAGCGGGCACCGCGCCCTATTGGCTGCGGCTGACCGGGCTGTTCCCGGCACCGGGCGATCCGGCGCTCGCACCGGTGTTTCTGGTCCTGGCCACGATCGGCACCGGGGCGGGCGTGGCGACGATGATCCTGATTTCATCGATGGTCGCCGATCTGGTCGAGGCGGCGGAGGAACGCAGCGGCCGGCGCGACGAGGGGCTGTTCTATGCCGGGTTCTTCTTCGTCCAGAAATGCACGACGGGGCTGGGGATCTTCCTTGCCGGGCAGATCGTCAGCCTGTCCGGCTTTCCGGCGCGGGCGGGAATCGGCCAGGTGCCGGAGGCGGCGCTCGACCGGCTGACTTTCGGCTTTGCGGCCATCACCATCGTCTTTGCGCTGGCGAGCAGCCTGTTCGCCCGCGCCTTTCCCATCGGGCGGGCCGAGCATGAGGCGCGGCTCGCCAAGCTTGCCGTAGCGGCAGCGCGACAGACCGGCCAACATGGCGGTTAACCGCCATTTTTTGGACTGGAAAGCGGCGCTGATCGCCCTTTAGAACAGACCCCGACCAAGGAGAGGGACATGGATTTCGACCTGACCGAACGCCAGCTTTACTGGCGCGACCGGGTGCGCGACTTTATCGAGGCGAACGTCCGCCCGCGCGACCCCGATTATCATGCCGAACAGCATGAAGGCAGCCGCTGGAAGATCCTCCAGACGATCGAGGATGCGAAGCAAAAGGCCAAGGCGCAGGGCATCTGGAACCTGTTCATGCCGCCCAGCGCCGGGCGGCCGCATGTCGATGACAGCTTCGTGTTCGAGGGGCCGGGCCTGACCAATCTCGAATATGCGCTGTGCGCCGAGGAAATGGGCCGCATCGGCTGGGCGTCGGAAGTGTTCAACTGCTCCGCCCCCGACACCGGCAATATGGAGGTGCTGCACCGTTATGGCACCCGCGCGCAGAAGGACCAGTGGCTGAAGCCGCTGATGGAGGGCGAGATCCGCTCCGCCTTTCTGATGACCGAGCCGGCCGTCGCCTCGTCGGATGCGACCAATATCGAGACGCGGATCGAACGCGACGGCGATCATTATGTGCTGAATGGCCGCAAATGGTGGTCGAGCGGCGCGGGCGATCCGCGCTGCAAGATCGCCATCGTGATGGGCAAGACCGACTTCGGGGCCGCACGCCATGCCCAGCAGTCGATGCTGCTGATGCCGCTCGACGCGCCGGGGGTGACGATCCTGCGCCACCTGCCGGTGTTCGGTTATGACGACGCCCCGCATGGCCATATGGAGATCGAGCTGAAGGACGTGCGCGTGCCGGTCGAGAACATGCTGCTCGGCGAAGGGCGCGGGTTCGAGATCGCGCAGGGCCGGCTAGGGCCGGGGCGCATCCATCACTGCATGCGCACCATCGGCGCGGCTGAAGAGGCGCTCGAAAAAATGTGCCGCCGGCTGCTGTCGCGCGTTGCCTTTGGCAAGGTGATCGCTGAACACAGCGTCTGGGAACAGCGCGTCGCCGAAGCGCGCATCGACATCGAAATGACCCGGCTGTTGTGCCTCAAGGCCGCCGACATGATGGACAAGGCCGGCAACAAGGCGGCGCAGGCCGAAATCGCGATGATCAAGGTGGCGGCACCGCGCATCGCCTTGCGCGTCATCGACGATGCGATCCAGGCCTTTGGCGGCGCGGGCGTGTCCGAGGATCCGGGGCTGGCCAAAATGTATGCCGGCATCCGCACGCTGCGCCTCGCCGACGGGCCGGACGAGGTCCATAACCGCTCGATCGCGCGGCTGGAGTTCGGCAAATATGGCGGGCGCGAGGCGATCGACGCGGCGCGGCGGCAGTTCAGCTCGGGCGATCTCGGGGTCGCGCGGTGAAGGCCGCGATCCTGTTCGAGCCGCGCGCGGCGCTGCGGATCGAGGATGTGACGGTGTCCAAGCCCGGCCCGCACGAGGTGCTGATCCGCACCGCCGCGACCGGCGTGTGCCGTTCGGACCTGCATTTCGTCGACGGCGCCTATCCGCATGCCATGCCCTGCATTCCGGGGCATGAGGCGGCCGGGATCGTCGAACAGGTCGGCAGCGAGGTGCGCGCGCTCCGCCCCGGCGATGCCGTCATCACCTGCCTGTCGGCCTATTGCGGCGAATGCGAGTTCTGCGTCACCGGTCGGCTGTCGCTGTGCCTGGGCGCGGCGACGCGGCGCGGCAAGAGTGAGCCGCCGCGCCTGACGCTGACCGCCGATGGTTCGGTGGTCAACCAGATGCTCAACCTGTCCGCCTATGCCGAACAGATGCTCGTCCATGAGCATGCCTGTGTGGCGATCAACCCGGACATGCCGCTCGACCGCGCCTGCGTGATCGGCTGCGCGGTGACGACCGGGGCCGGCGCAGTGTTCAACGCCGCCCGGCTGACCCCCGGCGAGACGGTGGCGGTGATCGGCTGTGGCGGCATCGGACTGGCGGCGGTCAATGCCGCGCGCATCGCCGGGGCCGGGCGCATCATCGCGCTCGACCCGGTGCCCGAAAAGCGCGCGCTCGCCGAAAAGCTGGGCGCGACCGACAGCTTCGACCCCGCGGCCGACGGCACCGCCGGCACGGTGATCGAGCTGACCCGGGGCGGCGTCCATCATGCGATCGAGGCGGTCGGCCGCCCGGCCTCGGGCGAGCTGGCGGTCAAGCTGCTGCGCCGGGGCGGGACGGCGACGATCCTTGGCATGATGCCGCTCGACCACAAGGTCGGGCTGTCGGCGATGGACCTGCTCGGTTCCAAAAAGCTGCAGGGCGCGCTGATGGGCGACAACCGCTTCCCGGTCGACATTCCCCGGCTGGTCGATTTCTACATGCGCGGGATGCTCGACCTTGATTCGATCATCGCCGAGCGCGTGCCGCTGACCGACATCAACCATGCGTTCGACCGGCTGCGGCAGGGCGATGCGACGCGCTCGGTGGTCGTCTATCAATGAGCGGGGCCGATGAAACCATGGTCGGCACCATGGCGGTGCCGGAAAAAGACCGCCTGGACGAAGCGCGGCTGACCGCCTGGTTCGCGGCCAATGTCGACGGCTTTGCCGGCCCGATCACCCTGTCGCGGTTCAAGGGCGGCCAGTCGAACCCGACCTACCGGATCGACACGCCGGGCACCGCCTATGTGCTGCGCCGCCAGCCTTTCGGGCCGCTGCTGCCGTCCGCCCATGCGGTCGACCGCGAATATCGGGTGATCGCGGCGCTGCATCCGGCGGGCTTTCCGGTCGCACGGCCTTATGGCCTGTGCACCGATCCCGGCGTGATCGGATCGATGTTCTATGTGATGGGCCTCGCCGATGGCCGCAATCTGTGGGACGGGTCGCTGCCCGGCTGCACGCCGGCGGAGCGGCGCGGCATCTACAACGCGATGATCGACACGCTGGCGGATCTGCACGCCATCGATCCGGTGGCGGTCGGGCTGGGCGATTATGGCAAGCCGGGCAATTATTTCGAACGCCAGGTCGCGCGCTGGACCAAGCAATACCGGGCGTCGGAGACCGAGACGATCCGGGAAATGGACCGGCTGATCGACTGGCTGCCGCGCACCATGCCGGTGCAGGACCGGGTGGCGATCGTGCATGGCGATTACCGGATCGACAACATGATCTTCGCCGCTGCCGAACCGCGGGTGATCGCGGTGCTCGACTGGGAGCTGTCGACGCTCGGTGATCCGCTGGCCGATTTCTCCTATCTGCTGATGAACTGGGTGACGGAGCCGGAAGGCCGGTCAGGGATCAAGGGGCTGGACCTGCCCGCGCTCGGCATCCCGACGCTCGACGAGGCGGTGGCACGCTATTGCGCGCGCACCGGGCGCGCCGGGCTGCCGGAGCTGAACTGGTATTTCGCCTATAACCTGTTCCGCCTCACCGGCATCGTGCAGGGGATCAAGAAGCGGATCGTCGACGGCACCGCATCTTCGCCCCAGGCCGAGGCGACGGCCGCGCGGGTGCCGGCGCTGGCCGCCGCCGCCTGGCATTTCGCCGCCGCCGCCGGCGCGGCCTGAGCCGGCCCCAGAGACTGATCGCAGACACTGATCGCAGAGACCGGCACAACACGGGAGCAGCACTTCATATGGCCAGCCTGTTCGACCTGACCGGCAAGGTCGCCATCATCACCGGATCGTCGCGCGGCATCGGCAAGGCGACCGCGCGGGCGATGGCGGCAGCCGGCGCGCGCGTCGTGATTTCCAGCCGCAAGGCCGAGGCGTGCGACGCCGCCGCCGCCGAGATCAACGCCGATCATCCGGGGGCCGCCATCGCGGTGCCCGCCAATATTTCCGACAAGGAGGCGCTCGCGCATCTGGTCGCCGAGACCGAACGCCGGCTCGGCCCGGTCGACATCCTCGTCTGCAACGCCGCATCCAATCCCTATTACGGGCCGATGGCGGGGATGGCCGACGACCAGTTCCGCAAGATCCTGGACAACAACGTCATCGCCAATCACTGGCTGATCGGCATGGTCGCGCCGGGGATGCGCGCGCGGCGCGACGGCGCGATCATCATCATTTCGTCGATCGCCGGTCTGCGCGGCACGCCGGTGATCGGCGCCTATGGCATTTCCAAGGCTGCCGACATGGCGCTGGCGCGCAATCTGGCGCGCGAGTTCGGTGGCGACAATGTGCGCGTCAACTGCATCGCGCCGGGGCTGATCCGCACCGATTTCGCGCGCGCGCTGTGGGAGGATGCCGACACGCTGCGCCGCTCGACCGAGGGCGCGGCGCTCAAGCGCATCGGCGAGCCGGACGAGATTGCCGGCGCGGCGGTGTTCCTCGCCTCGGCGGCGGGCAGCTTCACCACCGGCCAGACACTGGTGATCGACGGAGGGCAGACGATATGAGCAGCGAAGCGGGCAGCAGCCGGCTGGCCGGGCGGGTGGCGATCATCACCGGGGCCGGATCGGGCATCGGCCGGGCGACGGCGCTGCGCTTCGCCGCCGAAGGCGCGCGGCTGGTGCTGGGCGACCGCAGCGATGCCGTGCATGAAACGGCGGCGCTGGCCGGGGCCGGCGCGGTTGCGCTGGAGATGGATGCCGGGCTGGAAGCCGATGTCGTCCGCATGGTCGAGACCGCTGTCGACACGTTCGGCGCGCTCGACATCGCCTTTGCCAATGCCGGCATTTCGGGCGGGCTGACCGGCATATTCGACCATAGTGTGGAGGACTGGCAGCAGATCCTGCAGGTCAATCTGATCGGCCCCTATCTGATCATCAAGCACGCCGCGCCGCGCATCATGAAGCAGGGGCGCGGATCGATCATCCTGACGGCCAGCGTCGCCGGGCTGCGGTCGGGCGCGGGCTGCCCGGCCTATTCGGCGTCCAAGGCCGGCGTCATCAACCTTGCGCAGACGGCGGCGCAGCAGCTGTCGGCCACCAGTGTGCGGGTGAACGCGATCTGCCCCGGCCTGATCCAGACCGGCATGACGCAGCGCGCGTTCGACCATGCCGCCGAAAAGGGGGTGACCGACCGGATCGGCCGGCTCAACCCGCTGCGCCGCGCCGGCCAGCCCGACGAGATTGCGGCGACCGCGCTGTTCCTCGCCTCGGACGAGGCGAGCTATGTCAATGGCCAGGCGATCGTCGTCGATGGCGGCCTGTCCAGTTCGCACCCGGTCACGCGCCAGGAAACCGGCCGCACCGCGGCCTGACCCCAGATCCAGAACAGCCTTTGAGGAGAGAGCAATGACATCCCCGATTTCCACCGAGATCCGTGACGGGATCCTGATCATCACGTCCAACAACCCGCCGGTGAACGCGCTGGGCGCGGCCGTGCGCGTCGGGCTGGATGCCGCGATCACCGAGCTTGAATCGAACGACGCGATCCAGGCGGCGGTCATCCGCTGCGAAGGCCGCACCTTCTTTGCCGGGGCCGACATCACCGAATTCGGCAAGCCGCCGGTCGAGCCGTTGCTGCCGCAGCTGATCGACCGCATCGAGGCGAGCGCCAAGCCGGTCGTCGCCGCCATCCATGGCACGGCGCTGGGCGGCGGGCTGGAAACCGCGCTGGCCTGTCACTGGCGCGTCGCGGTGCCGTCGGCCAAGCTTGGCGTGCCCGAGGTGAAGCTTGGCCTGCTGCCGGGCGCGGGCGGCACGCAGCGCCTGCCGCGCGTCGCCGGGGTCGAGCTGGCCGCCGAAATGTGCGCGACCGGCACCCCGATCAGCGCCAAGAAAGCCGCCGAAGTCGGGCTGGTCGACCAGATTGCCGGCGAGGACGGGCTGCTTGACGATGCGATTGCGTTTGCGCGCACCAAGATCGGCACCGCGCCGCGCCGCAGCCGCGACCTGCCGGTCAAGGGCGATCCGGCGTTCATCGACGCCTTTGCCGCGCAGAATGCCAAGAAGTTCAAGGGCTTCGACGCGCCTGCCGCCAATCTCGCCTGTGTCCGCGCGGCGGTGGAAAAGCCGTTCGACGACGGCATCGCGTTCGAGCGGCAGGAGTTTATGAAGCTGATGTTCGGCAGCCAGTCGGCGGCGATGCGGCACATCTTCTTTGCCGAGCGTCAGGCCGCCAAGATCGACGGCATTGCCGACGACATTGCGCTGCGCCCGATTGCCAAGGTCGGCGTGATCGGTGCCGGCACGATGGGCGGCGGGATTGCGATGAACTTCCTGCAGGCCGGCATTCCGGTGACCATCGTCGAACAGACGCAGGAAGCGCTCGACCGCGGCGTCGGCGTGATCCGCAAAAACTACGATGCCTCGGCCGCCAAAGGCCGGTTCAAGCCCGAACAGGTCGATGCGCTGATGGGGCTGCTGACCCCGTCGGTCAGCCTTGACGATCTGGCCGATTGCGACCTGATCATCGAGGCCGTGTTCGAGAATATGGACGTCAAGAAGGACGTGTTCGGCAAGCTTGACCGCATTGCCAAGCCCGGTGCGATCCTCGCGTCCAACACCTCCTATCTCGACGTGAACGAGATCGCGACGGCGACGGGCCGGGCGGGCGACGTGCTCGGCCTGCATTTCTTCTCGCCCGCCAATGTGATGAAGCTGCTCGAGGTGGTGCGCGGGGCGAAGACCGCGCCCGACGTGCTCGCCACCGCGATGGCCATTGCCAAGAAGATCGGCAAGGTCGCCGTGGTCGCCGGGGTGTGCGACGGCTTTATCGGCAACCGGATGCTCAAGCCGCGCCAGATCGAGGCGATGAAGCTGCTGATGGAAGGTGCGACGCCCGCGCAGATCGACAAGGTCCATGTCGATTTCGGCATGCCGATGGGCCCGTTCCAGATGTCGGATCTGGCCGGGGTCGATATCGGCTGGCACCGCGATCCGTCGCGGATCGAAAATGTCCGCGACGCGCTGTGCGCGAAGGGCCGCTGGGGCCAGAAGACCGGCAAGGGCTTTTACGATTACGACGAAAATCGCCGCCCGACGCCCAGCGCCGAAGTGCAGGAGATTCTCGACGCCTTTGCCGCCCAGGCCGGCACCGCGAAGCGCGAGATCAGCGATGCCGAAATCATCGAGCGCACCATCTATCCGATGGTCAATGAAGGCGCGCTGATCCTTGAAGAAGGGATCGCCCAGCGCGCGTCCGACATCGATGTCGTGTGGATCTATGGCTATGGCTGGCCGGTCTATCGCGGCGGCCCGATGTTCTGGGCCGATCTGGAAGGCGCGGACAAGATCCTCGCCGGGCTGGAAAAGCATCTGGCCGCGTTCGGGCCGGAGTTCCGCCTGTCGAGCCTGCTCAAGGACAAGGCGGCGGCCAAGGGGCGGTTCACCCGCCCGGCCTGACCGCACGGCTTGCGGAGCGGGGGCCGGGCCGATGATCCCGGCTCGCCCGCTCCGCCCTGTCTCTGGCCGCATTTTCCGGGCCGCCGGGTGTTTCCACCCGGCCTGAAAATGCTCTAGGGGGGCGCGCATGACCGACATCAGGATCACGCGCGCCCTTCTTTCCGTTTCCGACAAGACCGGCCTGGTCGAGCTGGGCCAGGCGCTCGCCGCCCGGGGGGTCGAGCTGGTGTCGACCGGCGGCACCGCCCGCGCGCTGCGCGATGCCGGGCTGGCGGTGCGCGACGTGTCGGACCTGACCGGCTTTCCCGAAATGATGGACGGGCGGGTCAAGACGCTGCACCCGGTGGTGCATGGCGGCCTGCT